>DASUAX010000082.1:0-5931 GCA_035763525.1 Gaiellaceae bacterium | reverse complement strand
TGCCGCTTGGCCGCGCTGTGCGGGCACGCTGCCGCGTCCTCAGTCGCGGCAATAGCTTCAGCTATTGCCGCTCCCTGCGTCCTTGCATCGCACCCACCCAGCGCACCCAAATCGACGAGCGTCATTCCGGTTCGAGTTCTTACAGCCAGCGCTTGAGCCGGAAGAACGCGAGCAGCCCGACGAGCGCGACGAACATGACGCACGCGATCGTCCAGAACGCCCAGACCGTGTCGAAGCCGGGAAAGCGCACGTTCATGCCGAAGAAGCCGGTGATCAGCGTCAGCGGCAGGAGCACGACCGAGAAGACGGTCAGGACGCGGAGGACATCGTTCTGGCGGTGCGAGATGACCGACTCGTTCGTGTCCTCGAGCGCCTCGACGACCTCCTTGTAGTTGTCGAGGATGTCCCAGATGCGCTCGGCGGCGTCGACGACGTCGTCGAAGTAGAGCTCGAGCTCCTCCGGCAGGAACCGCTCGACGTGCCGCTCGAGCAGGCGCAGCGTCGTGCGCTCCGGCTTGATGATCTTCCGGTAGCTGATGATCTCCTGCTTGACGTTCGAGATGTCGCGGACGACCTCTTCGGAGCGGCCCTCGAACACGTCGTCCTCGAGCGAGTCGAGCTTGTGCCCGATCTTGTCGAGGATCGGGAAGCAGTAGTCGAACAGGTCGTCGAGCACCTCGTAGAGCAGGCGGCCCGAGCCCTTCGAGAAGAGCTGCTCGCGGAAGCGCTCGTCGTCCTGGCAGCGCTGGAAGAGGCGCGTGACCGGCAGCAACTCCACCGTCGGCAGCGTGACCAGGTAGTCGGGGCCGACGAAGACGTCGAGCTCGGCGGCGTTCAGGCGCTGGATCGCACGGTCGTAGACCGGGAAGTGCAGGACGCCGAACAGGTAGCCCTCGTCGGCGTAGTCGTCGATCTTCGGCCGCTGGCGCTTGGACATGACGTCCTCGACGTCGAGCGGGTGCCAGCCGAAACGCTCGGCGAGCTCCTGCGCGCGCTCCAGCGACGGGCTGTCGAGGTGGATCCAGGTGAGGCCGGCGGCTGCGAGCTCAGCCGGCGTGGCAGCCGGCACCGCCACGGCGACGGCCGTGTCCCGAACGCGCGCGCGCCGGATCCGAGGCAGGCTCGGCATCGGTACTGAGCGGGTCCTCGAGCATGGGCAGCATCGGCATGTTCGTCATTCTACCCCGCTTTCCCGCCCGTTCCGAGCTGGGTGCGCGGCGGCAGCCGCCCACCGTTACGCTCGGGGCGTGCACGCACGCTGGTGGACGATGCGACCCGCGCAGAGCCTCAAGCCCGCGAGCTACGTGTGCCCGTTCTGCGACGGGATGCTGCACGCGACGAGCGAGCACGCGCTCGTCGCGCCCGAGGGCGACGTGTCGCGCAGGCGGCATGCGCACCTCGACTGTGTGGCCGCCGAGCGGCGGCGCGGGGCGCTCCTGACGGAGGACGAGTGGCGGAAGCAGGCGGCGAGCGGCTCCGGTCGCTGATCGAAGCCGGCATCGGCGTCAGCTCGGAGCTGTCGCTCGATGCCGTCCTGCAGCGGATCGTCGAGGCCGCCGCCGACATCACCGGCGCGCGCTACGCCGCCCTGGGCGTGATCGACCGCACGCGCCAGCGCCTCGAGCGCTTCGTAACGAGCGGGCTGACCCGGGAGGAGCACGAGCGGATCGGTGACCTGCCGCGCGGCCGCGGCATCCTCGGCGTGCTGATCCACGACGCACAGGCGCTCCGCCTCGACGACCTGATGGAGGATCCGCGCGCGGTGGGGTTCCCGCCGCACCACCCACCGATGCGAAGCTTCCTCGGCGTGCCGATCATGCTCCGCGGCACCGCCTACGGGAACCTGTACCTGACGGAGAAGGAGGGCGGCTTCACCGCCGAGGACCAGGACCTCGTCATGCTGCTCGCCGCTCAGGCGGCGGTCGCTGTCGAGAACGCGCGCCTGTACGAGTCGGCGACGCGCTGGTCCAGGCAGCTCGAGTCGCTGAACGAGATCGGCTACGCGCTGATCGGCGAGCTCGAGCTCGACAAGCTGCTCGCGCTCGTCGCAGCCAGCCTGCGCGAGCTGCTCGCGGCCCGCATGGTCGTGATCGCGCTGCCGACGCCCGACGACCGCATGCGCGTCGACGCAGCGTCCGGCGACGGCACCGAGGAGCTCGTCGGCTGGTCGTTCCCGCGCGCGAACTCGAAGGCCGGCCGCGTGCTCGACCGCGGGCGGACCGAGCGCGTCGACTCGGTGATCGACGACCCCGAGGTGGATCCGATCTCGGCGCGCCGCTTCGGGATCCGCGCGGGCCTCTACGTGCCGCTGCTCGTCCGCGACCACGCCATCGGCGTGCTCATCGCGCACGACAAGGAGTCCCACGACGGCCGCTTTGGCGACGACGACGTGCGGCTCGCGGAGCAGTTCACGGCGCGGGCGGCGATCGCCGTCGACCTCTCGGAGCGCGTCGCTCGCGACTCGCTCCGCCGCGTCGTGGCGGGACAGGAGCTCGAGCGCCGCCGACTCGCACGCGAGCTGCACGACGAGACGGGGCAGGCGCTCACCTCGATCCTGCTCGGGTTGAAGGCCGTCGAGGAGTCGAAGGACGCGGACGCGCTCGCCGAGGCGGCGCGCAACCTGCGCGAGCTCGTGGTCGCGACGCTGCAGGACGTCCGCCGACTCGCGGTGGAGCTGCGCCCGAAGGCGCTCGACGACTTCGGTCTCGTGCCGGCGCTCGAGCGGCTCGCACAGACGTTCACCGAGGGCACCGGCATCCAGGTGCAGCTCGAGCCGAGGCTCGGCGGCGAACGCCTGCCGGGCGAGATCGAGACGACGCTCTACCGGCTGATCCAGGAGGCGCTGACGAACGTCGTCAAGCACGCCCACGCGACCACGGTCAGCATCCTGCTCGTGCGCCGCGGCGGGAAGGTCACCGGCATCGTCGAGGACGACGGCCGTGGCTTCGACCCGGCCGAGGCGCGCGCCGACGGGCTCGGGCTCGTCGGGATGCGCGAGCGCGCAGGCCTCGTCGGCGGGCGTCTCACGATCGAGGCGTCGGCAGGCGCGGGGACTACGATCGCGGTCGAGGTGCCAGTCACGTGAGCGAGCAGAGAACGCGTGTCCTCGTCGTCGACGACCACGCCGTCGTCCGCTCCGGCATCCGCTCGCTGCTCTCGGCCGAGGACGACTTCGAGGTCGTGGGCGAGGCGGCGAATGCACGCGACGCCGTCTTCGAGGCGCGCGCGTTGAAGCCGGACGTGATCCTGCTCGACGTCGTCATGCCCGGCGAGAGCGGCATCGAGGTGCTCCCGAGGCTGAAGAAGGAGGCGCCGGACGCGAAGGTGCTCGTCCTCTCGATGCAGGACGACCCGCGCTACGTGCGGGAGGCGTTCGCGCAGGGCGCGAACGGCTACGTGCTCAAGGAGGCGGCCGAGTCCGAGGTGGTGGGAGCGGTACGGGAGATCGCGGCGGGAGGTGACTACGTGCACCCGGCGCTCGGCGCGCGTATGGTCGCGGCCGACGCGCAGGCGAGGGCGGCCGCGGCGGCCGACCCGCTGTCCGACCGCGAGCGCGAGGTGCTGCGCCTGCTCGCGCTCGGACACACGAACCAGGAGATCGCGAAGCAGCTCTACATCTCGGTCCGCACGGCCGAGACACACCGCGCGCACATCATGCAGAAGCTCGGCCTCTCCACCCGGGCGGAGCTCGTGCGGCATGCGATCGCGCACGGCCTTCTGGCCGAGGACGTCGAGACATAGGTCAGAGGAACGGCGAAGGGCTCCCGGAGGAGCCCTTCGCCGGCGCGAGGTGGCGCGAACTGGCGGCTAGACCGCCGGAACGGCCTTGCTCTCGGCCTTGCGCGACGGCAGGTGCACCATCGCCTCGCGGCCGCGGAGTGCGCCTGCGGCGGCGAGCACCCCGAACCCGATCCCGGAGAGCAGGAGGGCGATGCCCACGACCACTCCGAAGAGCGAGATCTGCTCGGCCAGGTAGCTCGTGTTCAGGGCGGTGGTCAGCGCGGTCTCGGTCACCCAGATGTTGCGGGCGCCGTTGTCGACCGGCCGGCCGGTCTTCGGATCCTTCAGTGCGGCGGCGGCGTCGTTCGTGCCCTTGCCGTCCTCCGTCGCGAACCGCGGCATCTGCGCGTAGGTCAGGCCGCCGGTCGCCTCGAGCGCGTGGATCCGCATGTACTGCGCGAACGTGCGGGCCCGGTCACCGGTGTCGATCGCCAGGCCGGCAACCGACTTCGTCGGCAGCGTGATCTTCGTCAGGTCGAGACCTGCCTTCTGCGCCTCGACCTTGATCGCGGCGGGCGTCATGTCGGGCGAGCCGACGATCTGCTCGAGCTTCAGGCTGTCCCGGACGGTGTCGCGGCCCTGCACGCTCATCACGAGCGCCCCGGCGCCGAACGCGATCATGATGACCGCTGCGATCAGTCCGCCGATCTCGAGTGTCTTGCGCATGTCTTCGCTCCTTACCTCGCGCCCGGCTCCCTCTTTCACCGGGCTTCTTGTCGTTGAAGCGAGTGTCGACGCCCGCAGGACGAACGGCATCAGCGTTTCGCCTGCGGGCGCTTGCGGGTTCTCCGCACATGCGGTGCGCCACGGCCGTCGCGGGGCCGTACGGGGTTCCCCCGATGCCCCGGAGCCCGCGTCGCAGGCACTCTGGGGCGATGGCACCCGCGAGCTACGCCATGTTCTGGTGGATCGGCGAAGGCCCCCGCAACGCGGGCCGCGTCGAGGTGGACACGGAGTCGGTGTCGTTCTCCGCGACGACGCCGGCGGCCGCGGTCGAGCGCGTCCGTTTCCGCGACGTCGCCCGCGTGCTCCTCGACCGCAACGTCCTGCTCCTCGAACGGCAGGCAGAGCCGCCGGTGCACGTCGGCAGCCTCGACACGCCGGGAGCGTTGCGCGAGCTGGCCGACGTCCTCTCCGACGCCGCGCGCGACGAGCGCTCGTAGCGCCCGGATGAACGGGCCCGTCCGGAACGACGGGAACTGACGAGCTACCGGAGGACGGCTGCGGCCGCGAGCGCCAGGAAGGCGATGGCGGCGCCGACGTACAGCGCGAGCGAGACGCCGCGTCCGCCGACGCGCCAGGCGACCGTCGCGGCGATCGCGGCGAGCAGGAACGCGACCGCGGCGACCACGGCGGCGACGACGTGCAGGGCGCCGGAGCCGGCGACGAGCAGCGCGACGCAGGCGGACGCGACCACGCCGAGCTGTACCGCCTCTCGGCGGAGCGCACGGCGGTTGAGGGTCGCCTCCGGCCTGAACGACATGCCGACGACCCTAGAGAATCGGCAGGTCGGCGCGACTCGCCGCGATCAGCGACTCGGTGGGGTCGCACCCGCGTGCGAGCAGCTTGCGCATCCGTCGGAGGAGCAGGCCGAGCACCGCTTCCTCGCTCAGCTCCTCGAACGCCTCGGCCGTCCAGGCCGGCTCGGGCGTGTTGGTGTCGTCGCCCGTCGGGGCGAGTGTGGTTGCCGCAGTCATGGCGCTCGTATCGGCGGCCACGAGCCGCGGCTTTAGGGTTGCCCGCACCTTTCGCGCGCCGTCGCCCGTTGCAGGAGCATGACGGTGCTCCGCCTGATCGCCCAGTACCGCTCGTCCCGTGCCTACGCGATCCGGCTGCGCCTGGCGGCCGCGTCTCCCCATGCAGGGCTCGCCGCGCGCCTGAACGGCGCCCGCCGGTAACGCGCAGGTCGTTCGCGAGACGGACAGCGGATCGTCCGCGTGGCCGACGCGGCGACGTCCGGTCGCGCCTACCGTGGAGTGCATGAACGCCGTCCACCATGTGAGGGGCCTCCGGGTCCCGCGCCTCGACCGGGTGCTCGACGCGCTCGCCGGCCGGCCCGCCGTCGCCCGCGAGCCCCGTCTGCGCCGTCCCGTCCGGCGTGCCGGTGGGGAGCCGTTGCAGCTCGGGCTGCGCTTCCTGCCCACCGTCTAG
>DASUAX010000081.1:0-12733 GCA_035763525.1 Gaiellaceae bacterium | reverse complement strand
GCCTCCTGGAGCAGCCGGTCCTGCTCGCGCTTCGCCTCGGCCAGCATCTCCTGCCGCTCCTTGACGATCCAGCGGGCCTGCTTGATCTCCTCCGGGATCGTCGCGCGCATCTGGTCGAGGATGTCGTAGATCTCCTCGCGGTCGATGCGCACCTGGTCGGTGAGCGGGACGGCCTTCGCGTTGTGCACGAGGTCGTCGAGCTTGTCGATCAGAACCAGTACGTCCATGAAGTTCCAGTCTACTCCTGGTCGCTGACGGGGGCGCCGCCCCGGCCGTTCGGGAACATCTCCTTCAGGCGCACGGCGACAGGCTTCGGCACGAGCTCCTCGACATTTCCGCCGAACGATGCGATCTCCTTCACCCCGCTCGAGGACACGAAGCTGACCTGCGGGCTCGCCATCACGTACACCGTCTCGATGTCCGGCGCGAGCGTCCGGTTCAGCTGGTTCATCTGGAACTCCCATTCGAAGTCGGAGACGACGCGGAGGCCCTTCACGATCACCTTGGCGTCCCAGCGACGGGCGAAATCGACGACGAGCTCCTTGAAGACGTCCACGTCGACGTTGTCGACGCCCTGAAGCGCCTGCTTGACGAAGCCGACGCGCTCGGGCACGGGGAACATGGGGCGCTTGTGGTGCGGGTTGTCGACGACGCCGACGACGACGCGGTCGAAGATCCGCGCGGCGCGGAGGATGACGTCGACGTGCCCGTTCGTGACGGGGTCGTACGTCCCTGGGTAGATGGCGGTGATCATCTCTCGTAGAGGCTGAGCCGGGCGGAACCGTACCTGCGCGTCGTCCGCAGTCGGAGGCCGGGCGCGTCGGGCGCCTCGTCCCGGCCGGACGTCTCCCAGACGAGCACGCCGTCTTCCGTGAGCAGCTTCGCCAGCTGGGGCGCCAGTCGCCCTCGGTCGAGGTCGTAGGGCGGGTCGCAGAGGACGAGGCCGTAGCGGCGCCGCTCGTGGGCGACCGTCCGGAGCGCGTCCTGGCAGATCACGGTGCCCCGGAGACCGAGCTTGTCGAGGTTCGCGCCGATGACGCGGCAGGCGTCCCGATCGCTCTCGACGAAGGTGGCGTGTGCCGCGCCGCGCGAGAGCGCCTCGAGGCCCATCGCGCCCGAGCCGGCGAACAGGTCGAGGACCTCTGCGTCGTCGACGGGGCCGATCAGGTTGAAGGCGTTCTCCCGGACGCGGTCGGAGGTCGGCCGCGTCTCCCGCCCCTTCGGGGCGGCGATGCGATGGCCCCTATGCGAGCCCGCGATGATCCGCACCGGCGAGCAGCTCCTCCGCCGCGTCGTGCCACGGTCCCTCCTCGTCGCGCAGCTCGGCCGCCAGCTCCCGCGCGCGCTCAACGAGGTCGCGGTCGCGGCGCAGCTTGGTGAAGCGAAGGTCGCTCCACCCCGACTGGCGCGTGCCGAGCAGCTGCCCCTCGCGGCGCAGCTCGAGATCGACCTCCGCGAGCTCGAACCCGTCGGTCGTCCTGACGAGCGCGTCGAGCCGGGCGTCGGCCGTCTCCGTCAGCTCCCCGGGAGGACGCGAGACGAGCAGGCAGTAGCTCTGCTCTCCCCCGCGCCCGACGCGGCCGCGCAGCTGATGCAGCTGGGCGAGACCGAACCGGTCGGCCTCCTGCACGATCATGATCGTCGCGTTCGGCACGTCGACCCCGACCTCGATCACCGTCGTCGCGACGAGCACGTCGAGCTCGTGCTCCTTGAACTGCCGCATCACCTCGCGCCGGTCGGCGGGCTTCAGCTTGCCGTGCAGGAGGCCGACGCGGTAGCCGCGCAGCTCGCCGCGGCGCAGGCGCTCGGCCTCGGCCTCGGCGGCGCGAGCGAGCCGCGTCTCCGACTGCTCGATCAGCGGGCACACGACGTACGCCTGTCGGCCCGCGTCCAGGTGCACGCGCAGCCGCGTGTACGCGTCCGACGAGCGCTCGGCGCCGACGCGCGCCGTGACGATCGGCTTTCGTTCGGCGGGCGGCTTCGCGATCTCGCTGACCGCGAGGTCGCCGTAGATCGTCAGCGCGAGCGTGCGCGGGATGGGCGTCGCGGTCATGTGCAGCACGTGCGCCGACCGGTTCTCGGCGAGCGCCTTCCGCTGCTCGACACCGAAGCGGTGCTGCTCGTCGACGACCGCGACCGCGAGGTCGCGGAAGCGAACGTCGGGCTGGATCAGCGCGTGCGTGCCGACGACGACCGGCGCCTCGACGTCGCCCTTCACGGCACCGGTCAGCAGCGCGACCTCGACGCCGAGCGGCGCGCAGAGCGACTCGACGGTGAGGAAGTGCTGCTCGGCGAGCGTCGCCGTCGGCGCCATCAGCGCTCCCTGGCGCCCGTTCTCGACCGCGCGCAGGAGCACGTAGAGCGCGACGACGGTCTTGCCGGAGCCGACGTCGCCCTGGAGCAGTCGCTGCATCGGCGTCGTCTGGGCGAGGTCGAGGTCGATCTCGGTGATCGCGCGCTCCTGGTGCTCGGTGAGCGTGAACGGCAGCACCTCGCGGTAGCGCGCGATCAGCTCGCCCGGCTCGGACAGCGACGGCGCCGTCGCGTCGGTGCTGCGTAGGCGCGCGACGACCAGCTGCAGGGCGAGCAGCTCGTCGAGCGCGAGCCGCCGCCTGCCCGCCTCCGCCTCCTCCTCGTCCGCCGGGAAATGGAGCGCCGCGAGCGCGTCGGCATGCGTCGGCAGCTCGAGCTCCGCGGGGAGCGGGTCGGGCAGGAAGCGTCCGTGGTCCGCGAGCGCGCGGCGGACGAGCTCGCGCAGCCGCGCCGAGGCGATCTGCTCGCTCGCGGGGTAGACGGGCGCGAAGTCGGCCGTACGCCGCGCCTCGCCGAGGTCGTAGCTCTTCACGTCGAAGCCGTAGCGGGACAGCTTCCCGCGCAGACGGACGTGCGTGCCGGGAACGAGCTTCTCGACGAGCCACGGCTGGTTGAAGAACTGCGCGGTGATCTGGCCGCCGCTCTCGTCACGGACCGCGGCGTTCACGAGCGTGCGCCGGCCGCGCAGCGGCCGCGCACGCGCGCTCACTATTCGACCTTCGATCGCGACTTCACCCTCCGCGAGGCCGAGCTTCGCGATCGGCACCTGCTCGGCCGCCGACTCGTACCGACGCGGTGCGTGGTCGAGCAGGTCGCCGACGCTCGAGATGCCGAACGTGCGCAGGCGCTTCGCGAGGGTCGGCCCGACGCCGGGGAGCGACGACACGTCGAGACGGTCGAGGTGCTGCGGCGGCGTCCAGCCGCGCGGCTTCGGCCAGTGGTGCTGGACCACGCCTGTGAACCCCGGGTGCATTCGGGTCATCGTCGCCACCCACCTGAGCTTAGGACCCGGACCGGACGGACCGGACCGATGAGGATCGCCTGCCGTCACGGTCGGAGCGTGCATGAGCCTCGAGACCTCCGAGCCCGTGCTCGAGCAGCGCGAACGCGCGCTCGAGGTCGCTGCGCAGGCGGCGCACCGCCGCCGGGCCGTGCTTGCCTGCGAGCGCCTGGGCCCGCGCCGTGCGGAAGAACTGCCGGTGCACGCTGACGAGCAGGCCGGCGGCGACGCGCGCGTCGCGCGCGTCCACTCCCTCCTCGACGAGCGCGTCGGTGACGGCGCGCGCGAACAGCGCCATGATCTCGAGCTCCTTCGCCTGGAGCGCCGGCGAGCCTTCGATCACGCGCGCGAACGCCGCGAAGCCCGGGTTGCACAACCGCTCGCACTGGCTCAGCTGGAGCCGCCGCAGCGCCGAGACGACGGACTCCCCCGCGGGCCGGTCGCGGATCGCGGCGGCGAGGGCGCGCGCCCGCTCGGGGACCTCGTCGTAGAACAGGTCCTCCTTCGTCGGGAAGTAGTTGAAGACCGTCTTCTCCGAGACGCCGGCCGCGGCCGCGACCTCGGCTACCGTCACGCGCTCGAACCCGCGCTCGGCGAAGTAGCGCATCGCCACGTCGGCGATCTGCTGGCGCGTCGCGAGCTTCTTCGTCTCACGCAGGCCCATGTTAAGCGGAGTGTAACCTCCGTCGTTACGGTCGCAGTAATCTTTTAGCCGCTGTAGATTCACCGGAACCCACGGGAAGGAATTCGATGCTCGCTCGCCTCGCACACGTGATCGCCCGCCGCCGCTGGTACGTGATCGGCGCCTGGTTCGTCCTCACGGCCTTCGGCGCGTTCGCCGCCGGCCAGGTGAAGTGGTTCCAGAGCTTCTCGATCCCGGGGAAGTCCGCCTACGAGGCGAACCAGCGCATGCTGAAGACGTTCGGCACGGGTGTGCGCCCGCCGAACGTCGTCGTGCTCCACACGAGCGGCGACGCGACGAAGAGCGAGGCGATCCGCAAGGCGATGGAACGCGCGGCGGCAACCATGCCGCATGCCCGCACGAGCTCGTGGTTCTCGACGCACGACCCGATGTACGTCTCGAAGGACAGGCACACCACGTTCCTCGAGGTCTACCCCCCTGGAATCGCCGAGTTCGACACCAAGAGCGGCGCGGACGAGATGCGAGCGGCCGCCGCACGGGGGCTGCCGAACGGCATCACGGTGAACGTGACCGGGCACGATCCGCTCGAGGAGGCGTCGACACACGGGAGCGGCGGCGGGCCGAGCATCCTCGTCGAGGCGATGATCGGCGGCGCCGGCGCCCTGATCATCCTCTTCTTCGTCTTCGGGACGCTGCCGGCGGTGCTGATGCCGATCGTCGTCGCGGTCGCGGCGATCCTGAACACGTTCACGCTCGTCTGGGGGCTGACGCACGTCACCGACGTGTCGATCATCGTGCAGTTCCTGATCGCGCTGGTCGGGCTCGGCGTCGGCATCGACTACGCGCTGCTGATGATCTTCCGCTTCCGCGACGAGCTGCGTGAGGGCGCCGACGTCGAGAGCGCGCTCGTCGAGACGATGACGCACGCGGGGCGGTCGGTGATCGTGTCCGGCTCGACGGTCGCGGTCGGCCTGCTGTCGATGATCGTGCTGCCGCTGCCCTTCATCCGCTCGATGGGGATCGGCGGCATGCTCATCCCGGCCGTCTCCGTGCTTGCCGCGATCACGCTCCTGCCGGCGCTGCTCGCGGTGCTCGGCGAGCGGATCAACAGCGTGCGCGTGCTGCCGAAGCGGCTCGTCGACCGCGGCCATCCGGAGGACGGCCTGTGGGGCAGGTGGGCGCGGCTCGTGCTGCGGCGGCCGATCGTCGTCGCGGCGGTGGGCCTCACGATCGTCGCGGTGCTCGCGGGCATCGGCACGCAGCTCAACCCGAACGAGTCGCAGCTGAAGAACTTCCCCGGCTCGGGCACGGCGATCGACGGGCGGCAGATGCTCGCCGACGCCGGCATCTCGCCGGGCGTGATGAAGCCGTTCGCCGTCCTCGTCGAGCACGGCGGCGACGCGAGCTCGATCGCGGCGAAGGTGCGTAACGTGGACGGCATCGTCGGCGCGACCGCGCCCCAGGAATGGCGCCGAGGCTCCGACTCGATCGTGGAGGCGTTCCCGGCGATGGACGGCGCCGGCCCCGGCATCCAGGGCGTCGTCGACCGCGTCAACGCGTCATTGAAGGGCACGAGCGGCACGCTCGGCGGCGTCCCGGCCGTCGATCGCGACTTCATCCACGCCGTCTACGGCAACTTCCCGTACGTGCTCGCGTTCGTCGTGATCCTGACGCTGATCCTGCTCGCCCGCGCGTTCAGGTCGATCGTGCTGCCGATCAAGGCTGCGATCCTCAACCTGATCTCGCTCGCCGCCGCGTTCGGGATCATCGTCTTCATCTTCCAGCAGGGGCACGGGTCGTCCCTCTGGAACATCACGGCGACGCAGGCGATCACGGCCTGGATCCCGCTGATGATCTTCGCGTTCCTGTTCGGCCTCTCGATGGACTACGAGGTCTTCATGCTCACGCGCATGCGCGAGGCGTACGACGAGACGGGCTCGACGGAGAAGGCGATCGAGCTCGGGCTCGCACGCACCGGCAAGCTCGTGACGAGCGCGGCGCTGATCCTGATGTTCGCGTTCCTCGTGCTCTCCTCGAGCCCCGGCTTCGAGATCAAGGAGTTCGCGATCGGCCTCGCCGCGGGGATCATCTTCGACGCGACGGTGATCCGCGCGCTGCTCGTCCCGGCGCTGATGCGCCTGCTGGGCCCCGCGAACTGGTGGATGCCGCGCTGGGCGGAGACCGCGCTCTTCGTCCGCCGCGAGCGCGCGCCCGAGGCGGCGGCCGAGCAGGCCTAGATGATTAGTCCGCGATCGGACGCCCGACGACGAGCGCCTCGCGCACGTCGTCGGGCAGCTCGCGGAAGGCGGCATCCGGTCGCACGCAGAGTGCATCGAGCGTCTTCGAGAAGAAGCAGCGGACGGACGCCGCGAGCACGACGCCCATGATCTCGTCGTCCGAGAGGCCGAGCGAGCGCAGGGGCTCGAGGTCGGCCCCGTCGATCGAGGTCGCGTCGTCGACGACCTTCTCCGCGAGATCCATGACGGCGAGGTCGACCTCGTCGAGCCCCGCCGACCGTCGGTCGCGCGCGATCTCCGCCACGGGCTCGCCGAAGCGCTCGAGCAGCACCTTGCCGTGCGCGAGCGAGCAGTAGCTCGAGCGCAGCCGCTGCGCGGCCGCGAGCGTCGCGAGCTCGTAGCGCCGGATGTCCATCCCCTCCTTGACCGCCGTGTTCAACTGCACCCAGGCGGCGTACACCTCCGGACGGGCTTCGAACGCCCGCTCGTAATTGGCCGGCACGGCGCGATCCTAAGGCGCTTCGGCCTCCCAGGGGGACGGGCGGCCGTTCCCGGGGAGGCAGCAGTCGGGCGCGCAGGTGTCGTGGCTCGGCCCGAAGCGGCCGAGCGCGCGCTTCGGCGTGGTCGGATCGAGCCGCTCCGCGATCGCCTCGCGGATCGCGCCGACGAATGCCGGATGCGTTCCCGCCGTGCGGGCCCGCGCGAACGGGAGACCGAGCTCGGCCGCCTGCTCGCGAGCCTCGACGTCGAGGTCGTAGAGCACCTCGAGGTGGTCCGAGACGAAGCCGATCGGCGCCGCGACGACGCCCGGCGCCCCGTCGGCCCGCAACCGCTCCAGGTGATCGCCGATGTCGGGCTCGAGCCAGGGCACGTTCGGCGACCCGCTGCGCGACTGGTAGACGACCTCCCAGTCCCCGGCGCCGACCTCCGCGGCGACGAGCCGGGCCGTTTCCCGCAGCTGCGTCTCGTAGGCGCAGTTCCTCGCCATCGCGAGCGGGATCGAATGTGCGGTGAAGGCGACGTGCGACCCCTCCGGCACACCTGCGAGCGCCTCGCGGAGGTGGTCGGCATTCGCGGCGACGAAGCCCGGGTGGTTGTAGAGCATGCGCAGCCGGGAGACGGCCGGCGCGTCGGGCCCGACCTCCTGCTGCGCGTCGTAGAGGTTCTCGCGATACTGCCGGCAGCCGGAGTACGAGCTGTACGCCGAGGTGAGGAACGCGAGCGCGTTGCGAACGCCGTCGTCGCGCATCGAGCGCAGCGTGTCCGGAAGAAGCGGATGCCAGTTCCGGTTGCCGAAGTAGACGGGCAGATCGATGCCGTGGGCGCGCAGCTCGGGCTCGAGCGCGGCGATCAGCGCGCGGTTCTGTGCGTTGATCGGGCTGACGCCGCCGAAGCGCTCGTAGTGGTGCGCGACCTCGAGCAGCCGCTCGCGGGGGATGCCGCGGCCACGCGTCACGTTCTCGAGGAACGGCAGCACGTCGTCCGGCCCTTCCGGCCCGCCGAACGAGACGACGAGGACGGCGTCGAAGGGCGTGTGGACCGGCTCGGCGCGGTCGGCGGGAGGCTTGCGTTCGGAGATCACTCGGGGTCGTCGAACCAGAAGAACCCCACGGTGCCAGGACCGGCGTGGGTGCCGACGACGGCGCCGAGCGTCGTCTGGATCTCGACCTGCGCCTGCGGCCGGACGGCGCGGACCATCTTCCACAGCGCCTGCATCCGCTCCGGTGCCGCGGCGTGCGCGATCCCGACTCTCAGGTGCGGCGAGTCCGTCGTGGTCGACTCGAACAGCGCTGCGAACTCGGCGAACGCCTTCTGGTTGCCGCGGACGCGCTTCAGCGGCACCACCTCGCCGTCGCGGATGGTCAGGATCGGCTTCACGTTGAGTAAGTTGCCGGCAAAGGCCGCGGCCTTACCTATTCGCCCGCCCCGGGCGAGGTACTCCAGCGTGTTGACGGTGAAGAGCAGCCTGTGCTCGAGCTGGTAGCGCGCCACGAAGGCGTCGATCTCCTCGTCGGTCGTGCCGCGCTCGAGCCGGCGCTGCACGCCGAGCGCGAGCAGCGCGAGCGACGCCGACACCGTGCGCGTGTCGATCACGCGCACCTTCCCGGCATCGAACGTCTCCGCCGCGGTCTGCGCGCTCGCGAACGTGCCGGAGAGCGTGGAGCTGATCTGGAGCGAGAGAACGTGCTCGTACGCGGGCGCGAGCTCGTCGTACACGGCGAGGAAGTCGGCCGGCGTCGGCTGCGACGTCGTGGGTAGCTCCGGCGCGGTCTGAAGGCGCTCGTAGAAGCGGGCCGGCTCGATCTCGACGTAGTCCTCGAGGCTCTCGTCGCCGAAGCGCACGTACAGCGGCACGACGCGGAAGTTCGGGAACCGCACCGGTGCGTCCGGGAAGTCGGCGGTGGAGTCGAGAACGACGGCCGTGTTCTCGGCGGTGAGCATCACGACTCCGCAGCCTTGCAGACGACGCGCACGAGACGATCGAACTCCTCGTCCTTCGTCACGCACATGACCGCACCCGCCATGAAGACCTCGTCGACCTCCTCGGAGCTGACGGACGCGGTCAGGCAGACGACCTTCGTGCTCGGCGCCGCGGCGAGCACGGCGCGCGTGGCGTCGGCGCCGTTCAGGCCCGGCATCCGGTAGTCCATCAGAACGACGTCCGGCTGCAAGCGCCGGCAGAGCTCGGGAGCGTCGTCGCCGGTGGAGGCGCTGCCGACGACCTCGACCTCGTCGCGCATCCCGAACAGGAGCTCGAGCGTCTCGCGAAAGACGTCGTTGTCCTCGACGATCGCCACCCGGACGGCCATCAGAGGAGTCTCTCCGACACGAGCCAGTCCACGATGAGGTCCGCGAGCGCCGGGCCGAGGCCCCAGACGACATCGTGCGGCGAGTCCACATGGCGGATCGTGCCGCGCGGGACGGCCTCCGTGAACCGCCGCAGCAACGCCTCGCGCGAAGCCGCATGCTCGGGCTGCGGCGTGGCCATGACGAGCAGGACGGGGAGCCCGGCGGGAAGCGCGGCGAGCGTCGCCGCTGCGTCGAATCCCTCGTACCCGCGGACGATCGTCTCGAGCTCGTCCGCGTCGAAGGGCGGCAGCACCTCTCCCTCCTCGTGCCGCATCCCCTCCAGGGCCATCTCCTCGATCGCCTCGTTCCAGCGCGGGCTCTCCGACCTGACGTACGCGAGGTACGCCTCGGTGGTCGGCCAGCGGTAGCCGCCGTGGATCTCGCGGATCTCCGCGACTCGCTCCTCGAGCGTCTCCGGCGCCCCCAGCGAGGCGAACTCCGCCGGCGAGACGTACCCGCCGTCGAGGAGGACGAGGCCACAGGGCGCTCGGAGGACTGCCGCGCGGGCGGCAACTGCCGCACCCCAGGAATGCCCGGCGTAGGCGTCGGCGCCCGTCGCAGCAAGCTCCCCGGCGAGCAGCTCCAGGGCCCAGGAGTCGCGTCGTCCATAGAGCGGGTCGAGCGTCACCGACTCGACGCCCCGCTCCGCGAGCACCGGCCCGATCTCCGCCAGCGAGGTCGCGCCGCCGCCGAGGCCCGGCCAGAAGGCCAGCCTCATTCCGCCGCCAGGAGCAGCGGGTAGTGGGGCTGGCCGCCCTCGTGCACCTCGAGCTCGAGCTCCGGATGCCCGGTACGGATCGCCTCGAGGAGCGGCTCGAGCTCCGGCGCGCCCTCGCCGGTCAACAGCGTGAGGACGCCGCGCGACTCGCCGAGGAGGCGCTCGAGCACGGCCCCGGCCACCTCGGCGAACGTGTCGCCGCCGGCGACCGGCTCGCCCTCGGCGAGGCCGAGCCACTTCCCGGACTGCACCGCGACGCCGTTCAGCTGCACGTCGCGGCTCGCGATCGTGACGGCGCCGGTGACGACGCCGTCGGCCGCCTGCTGCATCGTCTCTGCGTTCTCGGCCGGGCTCCGGCCCGGATCGAAGGCGACGAGCGCGGCCAGTCCCGCCTGGATCGACCGGGTCGGGACGACGCGCACCTCCTTCGCGGCGTGCTCCGCGGCCTGCTCGGCGCTCATGATCACGTTGCCGTTGTTCGGCAGCACGACGACACCCGGCGCGGCCGAGCTCTCGATCGCGGCCAGGATGTCGGACGTGGACGGGTTCATCGTCGAGCCGCCGTCCACGACCGCCGCGTCGAAGCTCTCGAAGAGCGCCCGGTTGCCGCCTCCGGCAGCGACGGCGACGACCGCGCAGGCAGCCTCGTCGGTGCCCGGCACCGCGTGCAGCAGCCGCTCCTCGCGCTGCTGCGTCTGCGCATGCATGTTCGCGATCTCGACGCCGGCGACGGTGCCGCGCGCGACGCCGAGCGACAGCGCCTTCCCGGGGTCGTCCGTGTGCACGTGCACCTTGAGCGCCTCTCGGTCGCCGACGACGAGCAGCGAATCGCCGAGCTGCTCGAGCTCGCCCTCGAGGTCATCGGCGTCGAGCCCGTCGCCCTCCACGACGAACACCGTGCAGTAGCGGAAGCGCGACAGCTCCTGATGGATCGCCTCGATCCCGATCTCCTGCGGCGCCTCGGGCGGCGCCGCGATCGCGTCTCCCGTCCGCGCGGCGCAGAGGCCGCGCACGATCTCGACGAGCCCCGCCGCGCCCGCGTCGACAACCCCTGCCTCCTGCAGCACCGGGAGCATCTCGCGCGTCTGGACGACGGTGTCGTCGCCGCGCGCGACGATCGTCGCCAGGTCGCCACCGTGCTCCGCGGCGTCGGCCATGGCGCGGATCGCCGTCAGCATCGTCCCCTCGACGGGCTTCTTGACGGCGCGGTACGCGGCGTCGCTCGCGGAGCGGAACACGCGGGCGAGGTCGTCGGTCTCGGCGAGCGCGTCGCAGGCTCCGCGGACGATCTGCGAGAGGATGACGCCGGAGTTGCCCCGCGCACCCATCAGCGCGGCCCGGGAGATCTCGCGGGCGAGGCCGCCGCGATCGTCGGGGCCGTCACGCTCGAGAGCCTCGGCAACCGAGCGGACCGTGAGCGTGAGATTCGTGCCCGTGTCGCCGTCGGGAACCGGGTAGACGTTGAGATCGTCGATACGACGGCGGTTCGCCTCGATCGAAGCGCGCGCGCCGGCGACCAGCTCGCGGACGCGTTCTCTCACGACGACTCCCTCACGCGCTGGATCACGACCTCGACCGCGGCCACCTGCAGCCCCGTCAGCCGCTCGACGTCGTACGCGACCTGCGAGCGTACGGTCGACGCCACCTCGGCGAGGTTGAGCCCGTGCTCGACCACGACGTGCAGCTCGATCCGCAGCGTGTCGGCGGGGCCGTCGACGCTGATCCCTTCCCGGCGGAACATGCGCCCCACGCGGCTGCCCGCGCTCAGGCCGACGACGCCGTAGCAGCCGAGAGCCGTCTCGGCGACGATCTCGGCGACGGCTTCGCGCGCGATCGTCAGCCGCCCGTGCTCGAGCTCCAGCGTCAGGTCGTCCGCCACGGCTCTCGATTAGACCCTAAACGCGCGGGACCCGGTTGCTGCTCTCGGGCGTATCGTTTCGCACATGCAGGTGCGTGCGTGGTCGGCGTCACTGCTCCTCGGGATGGTCTTGGGGCCGAACTGGGGGCAGCCCGTGACGTTCCGGCACCTGACGCCGCTGACGCTCGAGCCCGTCGGGCCGGCGCTCCGCGTCCCGGTCAGCCCCTACAGCTTCCACTCACTGGAGCTCGGCGGCGGGTTGCTCGTGGCGCGAACCGCGACAGCGGTCCGGGTATTCGACACCTCGACGCTGCGCCCGGTCCGCTCATTTCGGTTCCGGGCGAGGGACACGTGTGCCGTCGGTCTCGACGGAGCGACGCCGGTGGCGCTCGTCGGCTGCCTCCGGCCCACCTCGCGCAGGTACGCCGTCGTTCGCTTCGGCGCGACGCCGACGCGGGTCCGGGTGCGGCAGCGTCCGAGCGCGATCCGGTACCCGGTGAGCGTCGCGTTCGGCGACGGGCACGCCTACGTCGTCCATGCGTTCGGGGCGGTCGACGCGATCGACCTCCGCTCAGGCTCGGTGACCTCGCACGCGCCGCTGCGGACGCTCTCGAAGGGCGAGGGCTACATGCGCGCGCAGTGGCTCGGCGACCACCTGCTCGGCGTCGCCGGCACCGTCGTCGACGTGCGCACCTGGCACCGGCGGACGCTCGCGCCGCATGCGTCCGAGACGATCGCCGGCGGCGACAGGGTCGCGACCGTCGGACCGAACGGCGTCAACGTCTACACGAAGCGCGGTCTCCGACTGTACCGCCGGCTCCTGCGCGGCGAGGTGATCGACTCGGCGCTCCTCGACGGCAACGTGCTCTACGCGCAGAGCGCGCTCGTCTGGTACGTGATCGACGTGAGCACCGGCAAGACGATCGCCCGGCTCGTGCCGGACACCGCCTGGTCGCTCCAGTTACTCCAGGGCTAGAACTCGAACCGGAATGACGCTCGTCGATTTGGGTGCGCTGGGTGGGTGCGATGCAAGGACGCAGGGAGCGGCAATAGCTGAAGCTATTGCCGCGACTGAGGACGCGGCAGCGTGCCCGCACAGCGCGGCCAAGCGGCA
>DASUAX010000080.1:0-11386 GCA_035763525.1 Gaiellaceae bacterium | reverse complement strand
CGGAGCTCCGGCCCCGGCTCGAGCCCGAGCTCCTCCACCAGGAGTTGTCGTCCTTCGCCGTACGCGGCGAGCGCATCCGCCTGCCGCCCGGCGCGGTAGAGCGCGAGCATCAGGTTCGCGCGCAGGCGCTCCCGCAGCGGGTTCGCCGCAACGAGCCGCTCGAGGTCGGCGACGAGCGCCACGTCGCCGCCGGCGGCGAGCTCCGCCTCAAATCGCTCCTCGAGCGCCTCTACGCGCAACTCCTCGAGCCGCGCGATCTCAGCCTGGGCGAAGCTCTCGTAGGCGACGTCCTGGAGCGGCGGCCCGCGCCACAGGGCGAGTGCGTCCCGGAACGCCGTGGCCGCCTCCTCCGGGCGCCCCGCGTGGCGCAGCCGCCGCCCCGTCGCACACGCGGCGTCGAACCGGTCGAGATCGACATCGTGTGGGGCTGCCTCGAGCAGGTAGCCCGCGCCGCGCGTGACGAGCACGCGCGGCGCGGTATCGCCGCGCTCCGGCTCGAGCGCCTTGCGGAGCTGCGAGACGTAGACGCGGACGACGTGCTGGGCCGTCCGGGGCGGGTCGCCGCTCCAGAGCTCGTCGACGATCCGCTCGGACGTGAGCACTTCGTTGCGGTGCAGCAGAAGGAGCGTCAGGAGCGCCCGCTGCCGAGCTCCGCCGAGAGCGACGCGACGGCCGCCGTCCACCACCTCGAGCGCCCCGAGCAGGCGGAACTCCACCAGCCCTTCTAGCACGGCCCGAGGGAGAGAAGAAGGGCGCGTTGACACGGGTTTGACCGGGCGTTGACGCGAGCGCCGCAGGGTCCGGTTCCTCGCGCGCCGCCGGCGCCGAGAGAGCGAAGGAGGGAAAGGAGATGCACACCAAGCTCGCGGCGACAGCGCTGGTCTGCGCGGTCGCGCTGACTTCCACCGCGACGGCACTCGCGGGGCAGCCCGCGTGGGAGCGTGCGCTCGTCGCCCGGAGCGACGCGCTCAACCGGCACTACCACCTGGGCGGCTACGCCGTGCCACGGACGCTGACGGCGAGGACGACCCCGGCCTGGCTGAACGCGCTCGAGGTGCGAAGCCGTGCCCTCGACGAGCGGTACGGGCTCGGCCGGACCGCCGCTGCAGGGCCGGCCGCGGGCGGCTTCGACTGGGGCGACGCCGCGATCGGAGCGGCGGTCGCCGCCGCCGCCTGCGCGCTCCTCGTCTGCGCGGCGGCGCTCCTGCGCGGGCGGATCGCCCTTCGGAGGCTCATGCGGGTCTCGTAGGTCGCAGGTGTCCCAAGGGGGGACAGGCGTGACGGCCGCTTCGTGCCGGGCGCGGAGCGGCCGACCGCGCCCGCGTCAGACGACGGGGACGATCGCGCCGGCCTCGTAGAGCCGGACGAACACGTCGACCACGGTCGGGTCGAACTGCGAGCCCGATGCTTCGAGCAGGCGGCGCACCGCCTCGGCGGGGTCGAGCTTCGCACGGTACGGGCGGTCCGTGGCCATCGCGTGGAACGCGTCGCAGACGAGCACGATGCGGGCCTCGAGCGGGATGTCGACGCCCGCCTTGCCATCGGGGTAGCCGAGGCCGTCCCAGCGCTCGTGGCAGGCGCGCACGATCGGACGCACGTCCGAGAGCCGGTCGATCGGCGCCAGGATCTTCTCGCCGAGCTCGGGGTGCTCCTTGACCTTCTCGAACTCCTCGTCCGTGAGCGGCCCCGGCTTCTGGAGGATCTCGCTCGGGATCCCGATCTTCCCGATGTCGTGGAAGAGCGCGCCGAGCTCGAGCCG
Source organism: Gaiellaceae bacterium (assembly GCA_035763525.1). Lineage (GTDB taxonomy): Bacteria > Actinomycetota > Thermoleophilia > Gaiellales > Gaiellaceae > PALSA-600. Next base: position 9,627 of record DASUAX010000080.1, on the reverse strand, counting down.
CTTCATCGCGTCACGGTCGAGGCCGAGCTCCCGACCGACGAGCAGCGCCATGTCGCTGATCCAGCGCGCATGGGTGCCGGTGTACTCGTCCTTCGCCTCCAGCGCGTTCGCCAGTGTCGCGACCGTGGAGACGAACGTCCGCTCGAGCGCCTCGTAATGCTCGGCGCTCTCGATCGCGAGCTTCGCCTGGTGTGCGAGCCCCGCGACGAGCCGAAGCTGCCGATCGCCGAAGGGCTGGTCGCCGAGGGTCGCGACGAGCGCGCCGACGCGACCGCCCTCGAGCCTGAGCGGCGCGACGACGGCGCGCACGATCTCGCGCTGCTCGATCGTGTCGATGCGCGCGACGGCGTCAGGCTCCACGACGAACGGGTCGGACCCGTCGAGCCACTCGTGCGCGATCGCGGCGGAGAAACGGCGCCGTCCGGCCGGGTCGTCCTCGGCGCCGTAACCCCAGGAGGCGCGCGCCACCAGGTCACGCGGCTCCGCCTCCTCCTGGATCCAGAGCGTCGCCTGGTCGCTGCCGAGGACGCGCGCCGTCACCTCGACACTGCGACCGAGCACCTCTTCGGGCGACTCCGCGGTCGCGAGCTCCCGGCCGGCGTCGAGGAGCGCGTTCGCGATCTCGGCCGCCTCCATCTGCTTCCAGTAGAGCCGCGCCTTCTGGAGCGCGACCGAGAGCTGGTACCCGAAGGCGGTCAGCAGGCGCTCGCGATCGTCGTCCAGCCGCTGCACGTCGAGCACCACGCGACCCGTGATTCCCTCGCCCTCGACGAGCGGCGTCGAATGGCCCTCGACGAGCGGGTCGCCGATGCTCGCCGCGCACTCGTCGCCGAGCCAGAGCGTCGCCCGCTCGCACTCGAAGAGGCGCGTCGCAGCCTCGACGGCGAGAGCGCAGATGTCGTCGACGGAGTGTGCCCTCGTGATCTCGTCCGCGAACGCGAGCAGCGCCTTCGCGCCTTCGGCCTCGCGGCGCTGCTGCTCGTACAGACGCGCGTTCTCGAGCGCGACCGACGCCTGTCCCGCGAGCACCTCGAGTAGACGGACGTCGTCCTCGTCGAACTGGTTGACGCCGAGCTTCGAGATCACGATCGCCCCCGTCACCCTCGACCCGTAGCGGAGCGGCACGACCGCGAGGGACTCCTCGAGCTCCTCGGTGCCGGGGATCCGGTAGGCGAACTCGCATTCGAGCGCGTTCGGGATCAACAGCGGCTCGCCGAGCTCGACGGCGCGGCCCATCACGCCGACGCCGACGCGGGCGCTGTAGGCGTCGACGGCGTCCCCCACCGCCTCGTCGTAGTCGCCGACGAACGCGATCGGGCGCAGCTCGTCGCCGTGCCGGAGCACGACACGGCAGTTGTGGTAGTCGATCAGCAGCCGCAACTCGGTCGCGATCGTGCGGCCGATCTCGGAGACGTCGTTCAGCCGGTTGAGCTTCCCGGCGAGCGACTGCAGCATCTTGAGGTGCGCGATCGAACGGACGTCGCGCCCGGCGACCGCGTCGGCGCTCGGGCGCTCGGTCGCGTCGTCGTCGTAGACGACGCTCTGGTTCTTGCCCCGCGCCTTGGCGGTCATCATCGCCGCCTCCGCGCAGGCAACGAGCTCCCGCGGGTTCATCGCGTGCTCGGGGCCCTGCGCGACCCCCATCGACACGGTGATGCGGCCGGCGGGCTCGAACTCGGTGCTGCGGAGCGCCTCGGAGAGCCGGGAGGCGAGGCCGAGCGCGTCGCCGGCGTCGCACGACGGCATGATCACGCCGAACTCCTCGCCGCCGACGCGGCAGACGACGTCCGAGCCGCGCACGGTCTCGCGCGCCATCCGCGCCACCTGGATCAGCAGCTGGTCGCCCGCGCCGTGGCCGTACACGTCGTTCACCCGCTTGAAGTCGTCGAGGTCGAACATGAGCACGGCGACGGTGTCGTGCGAGCGTGAGGCGCGCGTCAGCTCCGCGCGCAGCCGCTCGTGGAAGAAGCGGTGGTTGTAGAGGCCCGTGAGCGAGTCTGTCTGCGCGAGGTGCTCGAGCCGGGCGCGGATCTGCGCATTGTCGAGCGCGAGGGCGGCGGCGTCCCCGAACGACTTCGCGAGGTGGAACTCGTGCTCCGCGAACTCCGCGTCCTCGCCGGCGCGGTAGATGTTGAGGGCGCCCTTGAGGGCGCCGCGCGCGATCAGCGGCACGCTGATCATCGCCTCGGGCTCGACCGGAGTCCCCGGGACGTTGACCGAGCGCGGGTCGAGATGCGCGCGGTTCGTCCAGACCGGGCGGCGGTTCTCGACCGCCCAGCCCGTGATCCCCTCGCCGAAGCGGGGGCGGCTGCGCATGATCTCGTCCTCGTACTCCTGCGAGCGCGCGAGCAGCGGCACGAGCACGCGCCGGTCGACGTCCGCCTCGTAGATGTGGAGCGCCTCGTACGGCATCAGGTCGCCGAGCGTCGCCGCGACCCGGTCGAGGAGCGCGTCGAGGCTCTGCTCCGAGAGGAGCTCGTGGAAGACCTCCGCGAGCCGCTGGTACGACTCGACGAGCGGCTCGGGACCGCTCACGGCGTGCGGACGCGCCCCGGGATCGTCGGGGAGCGCCGCCGCCGCAGACTGCGTCACCATGACGCCGATCATCGGCGGCAGCGCTTCCCGGCTTGATACCCCGGTTATCAGATCGGAACTAGATCAATCCGCAGACCCGGGCGGTGCTCGGCCAGGGGTAGAAGCCCCGGCCGGAGCGGTAGGCGCGCACGGCCGCGTGCACCTGCGCCCAGGAGGGCCAGTTGTCGGCCGTCCCCCAGCGACGCAGGTAGTCCGCGCCGTAGCGGGTCTGGAAGCCGACGTCCATCTGGAGCCCGCCGTAGTAGCCGTTGCCGGTGTTCGCGTTCCACGCGCCCTCGTAGCGATGGATGCAGAGGAACGCGTCCTCGAGGAACGCGGGGATCGCCGGACGGGCGTTGCCGTGGGCGAGCACCTGCGCCGTGGCCGTGGCGAGCCGACGCTGCCAGAGCCGCAGCGTCTCGCCCCCCGAGCCGGCGCGCGCGGAGGCGAACCTGTGCGTCACCGTGCCCGGGTAGATCCGGCGCAGCTTCAGCGCCACGCCACGGCTGTACGCGACGCGACGGGCGAGGCGCGAGCGGAGGCCCGGCGGATTCGGGATCCGCACCGAGAGGCGCCGTTCGACGCGCGTGAGCGCCCGGTCTCTCGCCACGTAGGCGCGGCGTGTCCAGGTCTGGATCGTCCAGCGCAGGTACTCGCCGTCGGTACTGCGGCGGTACGTGTACGCGGTGGGCGTGCGCGGCACGTGTGCCGCTCGCTGGAACGTCCAGGTCAGGCTGCGATAGTGATCGGCGAGCGCGCGAAGCGCCTGCACCGAGACGGGATGGCCGGGACGCACGCTCCGCCGTGCATCCGCCGATCCGGCGAGCGCGAACGCGAGGAGCAGTGCGAGCCCGGCAAGGCTCAGCGGAAGAGGAAGCCGCACGACAATTTTTCCTCCTTAGGCCCGGGATGTTCCGTGGGTCGAGGGGGGTTACCGCGGCAGGACCTGGGCTCAGCCTGCCTGAGTGACCGCAGGACGGTAGCGATCACGTGTGAGGTGGTGCAAAGAACCTCTGAAGGTTCTGTAAAGACCCGGAAGCGGGCGAAAGAGACACCACGCGGTGTCGGGACACCACAGGTCAGCGCGGCTCAGCTGAACAGATCCAGCTCGCGCTCGATCACGATCTCGCGCGCCGTCCCGTCGCCCGAGAGCCTGAGGCCGCGGACGACGACGGCGGGGACCCCCTCGGCCTTGCCGCGGGCGAGGTCGGCGGCGGCGGCGATCTCGTCTGCGATCGCCACCTGGCTCGAGCGGAGCTCGTAGCCGATCCGGTCGGTCGTGCCGCGCAGGTCGAGGAGCGGCGCAAGACCGGCGACGCCGATCGCCACGTCGGTCGTGCCCGCGCGGAACGGGCGGCCGAACGAGTCCGTCACGATCACGCCCAGGTTGCGGCCGGTCAGCTCGGCGACGCGCTCGCGGACGGCGCGCGCGCTCGCGTCCGGGTCGAGCGGCAGGAGCACGAGCGTGCCGGGCTCGGGCGCGTTCGAGTGGTCGACGCCTGCGGAGGCGCAGACGAAACCGTGTCGCGTCTCCGCGATCACGAGCGGGCCGCGCTCGCGCACGATCCGTCTCGACTCCCGCAGGACCGCCTCCACCTCGCGCGGGTCACGCTCCTCGCCGGCGAGCTCGACCGCCTTCGCCGACGCCTCCAGGCTGTCGATGCGGATCACCCGGCCCTCGGCCTTCGACACGGCCTTCTGTGCGAGCACGAGGACGTCACCGTCCCGGAGCTCGATCCGCGCCGTGACGAGCGCGGCGAGGTCGTCCCCCTCCCGGATCTCGGGCAGGCCGCGCACGGGGAGGATCGAGATCATTCGACCCCGGTGACCCTGACGCCCGCGTGCGCCTTGTAGCGGCGATTCAGGTTCACGATCACCGCCGTCAGCCCCTCGAGCGCCCGCGCGCTCGCGAGCGGGCCGGCGTCGAGGGCGCGGCCGCCGACGAGGCGGCCCGCGAGCTCGAGCGCGAGCGCCTTCGCGTGTGCGTCGTCGCCGCACACGAGCGCGTCCTCGTCGGGCACGCTCTGCTCGAGATTCGCGGCGGCGATCGAGTGGAGGCCTGCCGCCACGGGCGCGGCGACCACCGCCTGCACCCGCTCGGCCAGGCTGAGGGCTTCCGGGTCGGGCAGCATCCCGACGCCCCTCTCGAAGCGGATCGAACTCGCGACGCTGAGGAGGGGCGTCGTCCCGAGCGCGGTCGCGACCTCGCGGGCGGTGTCGAGCGCCGCGTCGGCCCTCACCGCGAGCACCGCCAGGTCGACGTCCCGAACAGCATCGCCGTTGGTCGCACCCGAGACACGGCCGCGGATCCCCGCCGCCTGCTCCTGCGCACGGGCCGCGTCGCGCGATCCGATCACGATCTCGTCCTCGCCCACCGCCGCGAGCCGTGCCGCGAGCGCCCCGCCGAAGCTGCCGGTGCCGCCCAGGACCGCCACCCTCACGCGAACGCTCCGGCCGCGTCGAGTGCCGCCGCGGCGAGCCGCCGCGCCGCCTCGACATCCGTCATCAGCGTCCCGGTCACGACCGGGCGCACGCCCGGCGGCAACTCGGCGGGAGCGTCGGCTCGATCGAAGACGAGCGCGTCGACGAGCCCCTCGTAGCAGGAGGCGACGTGGGCGGGCGTCGTGCCGCCGGCGAGCCGGCGGAGCATCCGGTCGGCAGGCCCCTTCACGGCGCGGCCGCCGACGAGCGGGCTGACGGCGACACACGGCACCAGCCGTCGCTCGAGCGCTTCGCGGATCCCCGGCACGGCCAGGATCGGGTGGATCGAGACGTACGGGTTGCTCGGCGCGAGCAGGATCACGTCGGCGGCCGAGAGCGCCTCGAGCACGCCCGGCGCAGGCGACGCCTCGGGGGAGCCCGCGTAGTGGAGGTCGTCGACCTCGTCGCGATGACCGCGCGCGACGAACCACGTCTGGAACGGGAACGTGCCCGCGGGCGTCTCGAGAAACGTCCGCACGGGGTCGTCGGTCGCGGGCAGAAGGCGCGCCTCGAGGCCGAGGGCGCGTGCAAAGCGCGATGTCGCCTCGTGGAGCGGCACTCCCGCCCGCAGCAGCTCGGTCCGGACGAGGTGGAGGCCGAGGTCGCGGTCGCCGAGGCGGAACCAGTCGTCCCCGCCCAGCTCCCCGACCGTCTCGAGCGCGCGCCAGCTCTCGTCGGAGCGGCCCCAGCCGCGCTCGTCGTCGCTCCGGCCGGTGAGCGTGTAGAGGATGCTGTCGAGGTCGGGCGAGACGTGGAGCCCGAGCACCTGCAGGTCGTCGGCGACGTTGCCGACGATCGTCACGTCGCCGGCGTCGACGACGCCGAGCAGCCCGCGCAGGAAGCGCGCACCGCCGACGCCGCCGGAGAGAACGGCGACGTTCGGGCCCACGCTCATGCGGCCGAAGGCAGGTCGAGCGCCGCCGCCGCGCCTCGCGTGTGCGCGCCGAGTCGCTGCTCGAGCCGTGCGAGGTCGTCGAGCGTGTCGACGTCGTCGGCGAGATTCGGCGCGTCGACGACGGCGGACGGCGCCAGCGCGGCGAACCGCTCGGCGCTGCCGGGCCCGTAGACCGGGCGGAACAGGTCGTCGCCCGAGAGCGCGAGCGCGTTCGTCGTGCCGTCGGCCGCCGGCGCGAGCGCGAGGCCGCCGTCCGGGACGGCCCCCGCGAGGGCGAGGAGGTCGCGCGACGTCGCGCAGGGGAGGTCGGCGTTGACGACGAGGTAGGGCGCCGGCAACCCCCGCGCGACCGCGCGCTCCAGGCCGGCGAGAACGGCGGCCCCCTGGCCGCGGTGCGGGTCGTCGACGAGCGTCGTCCCCTCCGGCAGGCGCGTTCCGGCGGTCGCGACGACGAGCACCTCGCCGAGCGCACCGGCGGCACCGGTGACGTCCGCCAGCATCGCGTCGGCGAGCAGCCGCCGCGCCTCATCGGCGAGCGCGAGCCGCTGCTTCGGGTCGGTGCCGCGGAAGGGGACGACGACGGTCGCCATGTCTCGAGGACACTAGCGGCATGCCGACGCCCGACAACGCGGCGATCGCCGAGCAGCTCGAGGCGCTCGCGGCGCTCTACGACCTCGCCGGCGCGAGCACCTACAGCGTCCGCGCCTACCGCCGCGCCGCCGAGCTGATCAGGGCCACACCGGCGCCCGTCGCCGAGCTGGTGCGCCGGGGGCGCGCACGAGAGCTGCGCGGGATCGGCGACTCCATCGAGGCACGGTTGCGCGAGCTCGTCGAGACGGGACGGCTCGCCGAGATCGACGAGCTCGAAGCCGAGGTGCAGCCCGAGCTCGTCGGGCTCGCCCGCCTGGCGGGGCTCGCGCCGCAGCGGATGGTCGAGGTCGGGCGGGCGCTCGGCGTTTCCACCGCAGCCGAGCTGCGTACGGCAGCCGCCGCCGGGCGGCTGCGCGACGTGCCGGGGATCGGGCCGGCGACCGAGGCGAAGGTGCGCGCGGCGCTCGAGCGGCCCCGCTCGGCGCCGCGGCGCGGCCTGCTCCTGAACCGCGCCCGGGAGCTCACCGGCTCCGTCGCGGAGGCGCTCGGCGGGACGACCGCGGGCGACCCGCGCCGCTTCCAGGACACGTCGCAGCGGCTCGCGGTCGTCGTCTCGGCAGCAGAGCCGGCGCCGGTGCTCGACAGGTTCGCGGCACTGCCGCAGGTCGTCGCGGTCGTGGAGCGCGGGGAGCGGCGGGCCCTCGGGGTGACCGTCGAGGGCGTCCCGATCGAGCTCGTCGTCGCGCCGCCCGACCGCTTCGGCACCGAGCTCCTGCGCGCGACGGGGAACGACACGTACGTCGATGCCCTCGGCGAGCTCCCTCCGGGCGCGACGGAGGAGGAGGTCTACGCGCGGCTCGGGCTTCCCTTCCTTCCGCCCGAGCTGCGCGAGGAGCCGTTCCGGGGAGCGCCGCCGCCGCTCCTCGAGCGAGCCGGCATCCGCGGCGACCTCCACGTCCACACCACGTGGTCGGACGGCAAGGCGTCCGTGCTCGAGATGGCGGAGGCGGCGATCGCACTCGGATACGAGTACCTCGCGATCTGCGACCACACGCGCAACGTGCGCGTCGTCCCCGGTCTCGACGCCGACGACATCCGCCGCCAGGGAGAGCGGATCGCGGCCGCGAACGAGCGGCTCGCGCCGTTCACGGTGCTGCGCGGCAGCGAGTGCGACATCCTCGACGACGGCTCGCTCGACCTTCCCGACGACGTGCTCGCGGAGCTCGACTGGGTGCAGGCGTCGGTGCACGCGGGGCAGCGGCAGTCGGCCGACCGGCTCACGAAGCGCACGCTCGCAGCCGTCGAGCATCCCGCCGTACGCTCGATCAGCCACCCGCAGGGGCGCATCCTCAACCACCGGCCGCCGAACGCGGTCGACCTCGAGGCGGTCTACGCCGCCTGCGTGGAGACCGGCACGGCGCTCGAGACGAACGGCCTACCCGACCGGATCGACCTGAGCTCGACGCTCGTGCGCGACGCGATCCGAGCAGGTGTCCGCATCACGTGCTCGACCGACGCGCACTCCGTGCGCGGGCTCGCGAACATGGAGCTGTCCGTGGCGACGGCGCGCCGCGGCTGGGCGACCGCGGCAGACGTCCTCAACACGCGGCCGCTCGAGCTTCTCTAGTCGCGGTCGGCGAGCTCGCGGACGTCGATCCAGTGCGTGCCGGCGAGCGCCCCGACGACCCGGGGATCGGTGTGCTCCGGGTTGAAGACGTGCGCGTCCAGGTCGCAGCAGAGCACGACGTCGTCGGAGTCGATCCCTTCGAGTTGCACGAACGCGTCGACCGGCAGATGCGCCTCGCCGAGGGTCACGTGGCGGAACTGCAGGTCCGGCGCGATCTCCATCAGCGTCGGCCAGTCCGGACACGCACGTGCGCTCACTTCCCGGATGTTGGCGCGGCGGACGCCGAATCCTCCATCGACCACTCGCCCTCGAGGCGGACGAGGCCGCTCTCGCCGTCGGCGGGAAACACGAAGAACCGGAGCGCGTCGTCGAGTGCGTGGAGCGGGGCGCCCGTGGCCGCGTCGGCGAGCGCGAAGCGAAGGTGGAACCTCCCCTCGGCGAGCGGGAGCCTGTCGAGCCGGAAGCGCACCTCGCGGCGGCCGCCGCCGCTCCACCCGAGCGCGCCGAGCTCCTTCGAGACGGTCCCGAGGACGACACCGTCGTCGTCGCGCAGCTCGAGCGTGACGCGCGGCGCGGCGACGCCCTCCTCCGCCTCGACGACGAGGCGGACGACGATCGGCTCGCCCGAGGCGAACTGAGGGCGCTCGTCGCCGTCGCCGTCGAGCAGCGCCGCCGAGACGATCCGCGCCTCGCCCGTGCCCCACTCGCGCAGCCCGGCCTCGAGCTCGTCCGGATTGGCGTCCGCGCCGAGGAGCCGCCGGTAGGCGGCGATGGCCTCCTGCGTCGGGCCGTCGAAGGCCAGCTCGCCCTGACGCAGCAGGACGGCGCGATCGCAGAGCCGCTCGACCGCCTGCGCGTCGTGCGAGACGAACACGATGGTGCCGCCGCGGTTCTTGAACTCGGCGATCTTCCCGAAGCACTTCCGCTGGAACTGCTCGTCGCCGACGGCGAACACCTCGTCGAGGAGCAGCACGTCCGCCTCGATGTGCGCTGCCACCGAGAAGCCGAGGCGCATGAACATCCCGGAGGAGTAGGTGCGCACGGGCAGGTCGATGAACTGCTCGAGCTCCGCGAACGAGACGATCTCGTCCATCGCCTCGCGCACCCGGGCCCGCGAGAGGCCGTGGATCGATCCGTTCAGGTAGACGTTCTCGCGGCCGGTGAAGTCGGGATGGAACCCGGCACCGAGCTCGAGCAGCGAGGCGATGCGGCCGCCCGCCTCGATGCGCCCGGAGGTCGGCGTGATGATCCCGGAGACCAGGCGCAGGAGCGTCGACTTGCCCGAGCCGTTGCGGCCGACGAGGCCGACCGCGCCGCCCGGCTCGATCGTGAGCGAGACGTCGCGCAGCGCCTGCACCTCGCGCGCCCGCAGCCGCCCGCGCGAGACGAACAGGTCCTTGAGCGTGCGCTGCGCCTTCGGGTAGACGCGAAAGGTGCGCGACACGCGGTCGACGACGAT
>DASUAX010000079.1:0-31543 GCA_035763525.1 Gaiellaceae bacterium | reverse complement strand
GACGAGGACTACGACGGCGACGACCTGCTCGCTCCGACGCGCCTCTACCTCGATACCGCCCGCGCGCTGCGCGGCCGCGCGAAGGCGTTCGCGCACGTCACCGGCGGCGGGATCGCCGGGAACCTCGAGCGCGTCCTGCCGCCTGGGTGCAGCGCCGAGCTCGACTGGGACTCGTGGGAGCGTCCAGCGGTCTTTCGCTGGCTCGCGCGCCACGTCGGCGAGGAGGAGCTCCGGCGCGTCTTCAACCTCGGCATCGGCTGGTGCGCGGTCGTCGCGCGCGCCCAGCCGGGCGAGCTCGTGATCGGGCGGGTCACGTGATCGGCGTCCTCGTCAGCGGCAACGGCTCGAATCTGCAGGCGCTGGTCGACGCAGGCCTCCCCGTTCGGGCGGTCGCCTCGAACCGCAAGGACGCGTACGCCCTTGCCCGCGCGCGCAGCGCGGGCATCCCGACGGCGACCTTCTCGCTCGAGTGCCACGCCGATCGTGCCGAAAGAGATCTCGTGATGGCCACCTGGCTCGAAGAGCACGGCGTGGAGCTCGTCGTGCTCGCCGGCTACATGCACCTGCTGACGGAGCCGTTCGTCCGCCGCTTCCCGCAGCGGGTCGTGAACGTCCACCCCTCCCTCCTGCCCGCGTTTCCGGGGGCCCACGCGATCGACGACGCACTCGCGGCGGGCGCCGGCACGACCGGCGTGACCGTCCATTACGTCGACGGCGGGCTCGACACCGGCCCCGTGATCGCGCAGGAGGAGGTTGCCGTCGAGCCGAGGGAGACGCTCGAGGAGCGGATCCACGCCGTCGAGCACCGGCTGCTGCCGAAGGTGGTGAACGAGCTGTGTCGGGAGCCACTCCACAGCGTCGCCGGGCGCTGATCTCGGTCTACGAGAAGGAGGGCGTCGAGCACCTCGCGCGCGGTCTGCACGAGCTCGGCTTCGAGCTCGTCTCCTCCGGCGGCACCGCGGCACACCTCGAGGAGGCCGGCCTGCCGGTGACCCGTGTCGAGGACGTGACGGGCGCGCCCGAGCTCCTCGGCGGCCGCGTCAAGACGCTCCACCCCCACATCCACGCCGGCATCCTCGCGCGCCGCGATCGAGAGGACGACGTGGCCGCGCTCGCGGAACAGGGGATCGAGCCGTTCGACGTCGTCTGCATCGACCTCTATCCCTTCGCGAAGGTCGCGGCGCGGCTCGGGCCGACCGAGGAGCAGACGGTCGAGATGATCGACGTCGGCGGCCCGTCGATGCTCCGCGGCGCGGCGAAGAACTTCGCGCACGTCGCCGCGCTCAGCGACACGCGACAGTTCGAGGTCGTGCTGCGCGAGCTGCGCGAGCACGGCGAGGTGACGCTCGAGACGCGGCGGCGGCTCGCGGCCGAGGCGTTCGCGACGACCGCTGCGTACGAGGCATCGATCGCAGCGTGGTTTGCGAGCGGCGAGCGCTTCCCGGAGCAGCTGACGCTGTCTTTCCGCAAGGTGTCGGACCTCCCGTACGGCGAGAACCCGCACCAGGCGGCGGCCCTCTACTGGGAGGTCGGCGCGCGCAAGCACCTGCTCTCGCGTGTCGAGCAGCTCGGAGGGAGGGAGCTCTCCTACAACAACCTCGCCGACCTCGAGGGAGCGCGGCGGGTGATCCGCGAGCTCGGCGAGCCGGCCGCGGTGATCGTGAAGCACGCGAACCCGTGCGGCGTCGCCACCGCGGAGACGATCGAGGACGCCTGGGAGCGCGCGCTGGCCGCCGACCCCCTGTCGGCGTTCGGCTGTGTCGCCATCCTCAACCGCCCCGTGTCGACGGCGCTCGGCGAGCGCATCGCGGAGCATTTCGTCGAGGTGCTGCTCGCGCCCGCGTACGAGGAGGGCGCACTCGCCGCGCTCGCACGGAAGCCTGCGCTCCGGATCCTGCAGGACGCGGAGCGCCGCGCCGACACGCCGGGAGAGCGCGACTTCAAGCGGGTGGTGGGCGGGCTGCTCGTCCAGGACAGAGACGCCGACACCCAGGGCCGCGACGGCATGAAGGTCGTGACGGGCGAGGTCTCCGACGAGGCGTGGAGCGACCTGCTCTTTGCATGGCGCGTGTGCAAGCACGTCTCCTCGAACGCGATCGTGCTCGCGCGGGCGGGCCGGACGATCGGGATCGGCGCCGGGCAGATGAGCCGCGTCGACGCGGTGCGGATCGCGGTCGAGAAGGCCCGCGAGCTCGGCCACGACACGAGCGGGGCAGTGCTCGCGAGCGACGCGTTCTTCCCGTTCGCGGACGGGCCGCAACTCGCGCTCGACGCAGGGATCGCGGCGATCGTCCAGCCGGGCGGCTCGAAGCGCGACGCCGAGGTGAAGGCTGCGGTCGAGGCCGCCGGCGCCGCGATGGTGCTGACCGGCCGGCGGCACTTCCGCCACTAGCTGCGGTATCGGCGCTCAGGTGTCGGAGGCGGTGCGCAGGTAGGCGTCCGACCCGTCGAGCCAGTCCTGGCGCGGCGGTGCGAAGACGTCGAGGTCGAGCGTCGTCTCGAGCGCCTCGGCCCTGTGCGGGAGCCACGACGGGATGTGCAGCACCTCGCCGGCGCCGACGTCCACCACCTCGGACCCGCCCTCGCCGAGCCAGAAGCGAAGCTTCCCCTCGAGGATGTATGTGAGCTGCTCGTTCTCGTGCGCGTGACGCGGCACGACGCAGCCCTGCTCGAGGAACACCTGGGCGATCATCATCCGGTCGGTCGAGATGAGCCGGCGGGAAAGGTCCTCCTTCAGCGGCTCCTTCGGCAGATCGGCCCAGCGGTGATGCGTTGCCGTCGGCTCGCTCACAGGATCGACCCGAGCCGCGCGATGCCGTCGTCGATCTCGTCCTCGTCGACGAGGCTGAAGGAGAGACGAAGGCTGTCGGTGCCCCGGCCGTCGGGGAAGAAGAGCATTCCCGGCACGACGGCGACGCCGTGCTCGACGGCCAGCTCGGCCAGCTCGACGGCGTCGACGCCCGGAAGCGTCAGCCACGAGAAGAAGCCGCCGCGCGGAGTCGTCCACCGCGCGGACGGCGGCAGTGACCGCTCGAGAGCGGCCAGCATCCGTTCGCACTTGCGCCGGTAGAGCGCCCGTGAGCGTACGAGCTGCTCGTCGATCCAGCCGCGCCGCTCCGACTCCTCGAAGAGTCGCTGCCCGAGCGCACCGGCGCACTGATCCGTCAGCTGCTTCGCCGCCACGAGCCGGTCGACGACCCCCGGCGGCCCGGCCGCCCAGCCGAGCCGGACGCCCGGGAACAGCGTCTTCGACGTCGTCCCCACCTGCACGACGATGTCCGGGCCCAGGCTCCACAGGCTCGGCAGCGACTCGCCGTCGAAGGCGAGCTCGCGGTAGGCCACGTCCTCCACGACGAGGAAGCCGTAGAAGCGCGCCAGGTCGACGAGCTTCGCGCGCCGATCGGGTGCGAGGCTCACGCCCGCCGGGTTCTGGTGATCCGGAATGGTGTAGAGAAGCTTGGGCCGGAGGCCCGCGGCGAGCCGTTGCTCCAGCTCCGCCACGTCGAGCCCGCCGTCGCCGAGCGTGACCGGCACGAGCTCAGCCTCGAAGCTCCGGAACGACTGCAGCGACCCGAGATACGTCGGAGCCTCGACGGCCACGACGTCTCCCGGATCGAGGAAGGACTTGCCGATCAGTTCGAGCGCCTCGATCCCGCCGCTCGTGATCAGCAACTCGTCCTCCGCCGGCCGCCTGCCCTGCAGCCGCTCGAGGCGGTCGGCGAGCGCGTCGAGCGCGCCGGCGAGACCGCGCGTCGGCGCGTACTGGAACGCGGACGACTCGGCGCTCTCGACGAACTCCTGGAGCAGCCTCGCGGCCCGCTCGCGCGGGAACGTCTCCGGATCGGGGAAGCCACCCGCGAACGAGATGACGTCCGAGCGGCCGAGCAGCGCGAGCACCGACGCGATCCCGTCGCCGACGTCCCCGCGAGCCCGCACGGCTGCGAGCGCCTCCCAGCGGGCCGAGTCGAACGCGAGCGCCACACCGAGATCCTAGAGCGGGCGCCAGTCCGAGGGCGTGCACCGCCGCGAGGAGGATTAGCATCGACCCGGATCGCGTTCTCGGGAGGCAGAACCGAACCTAGGGAGGCAGCCATGGCAGAGGTCGATCCGCTTCGCTGGAAGGCGCTCGCCGTCGTGTGCGCGGCGTTCTTCATGACCGTGCTCGACGTTTCGATCGTCAACGTGGCGCTTCCGTCGATCGGAAAGGCGCTCGACTTCTCGCGGGACAGCCTGCAGTGGGTGATCACGGCCTACGCGATCACGTTCGGCGGCTTCCTGCTTCTCGGCGGCCGCGCGGCCGACCTGCTCGGCCGGCGCCGCGTGTTCCTCGCCGGCGTCGTCCTCTTCACGGCGGCCTCGTTCCTGTGCGGCCTCGCGTGGTCCGAGGGCGTCCTGATCGCGTCGCGCGCCGTCCAGGGCCTCGGCGCCGCGATCATCTCGCCGGCCGCGCTCTCGATCGTCACGACGACCTTCGAGGAGGGCGCCGAGCGTAACAAGGCGCTCGGCATCTGGGGCGCGATCGGCGGCTCCGGCGCCGCAGTCGGCGTGCTCGCAGGTGGCGTGCTGACGAAGTACCTCGGCTGGGAGTGGATCTTCTTCGTGAACGTGCCCGTCGGCGCCCTCGCACTCCTCCTCGCCCCGCGGTTCGTGCGCGAGAGCCGCTCCGACCGCGAGACGAGCCAGGACGTCGCCGGCGCGGTCACCGTCACCGGCGGGCTCGCGCTGCTCGTCTACGCCGTCTCGAAGGCGCCGGACCACGGCTGGGGCTCCGGCTGGACGCTGTCGCGCCTCGCCGTGGCGGTCGTCCTGCTGGCGGCGTTTCTCGTCGTCGAGTCGCGCGCGAAGGACCCGATCATGCCGTTCCGGATCTTCCGCGTCAGCACCGTCGCGGGCGCGAACGCCGCCGGGCTCCTGCTCGGCGCCGTCGTCTTCGCGAACTTCTTCCTGCTGACCCTCTATGTCCAGCAGGTGCTCGGCTGGTCGGCGCTCAAGACCGGCGTCACGTTCGTCGCGACCGCCGGCACCGCGGTGCTCTGGGCGGGCATCGCGCAGGCGCTCGTGACGAAGATCGGGCCGAAGACGGTGATGGCCGTCGGCTTCGTCGCGATGATCGCGGGCATGGCGTGGTACACGCAGATCCCCGTCCACGCCTCGTACTGGAGCGACCTCCTGCCCGGGTACCTGCTCGTCGGCTTCGCGCTCCCGTTCTCGTTCATCCCGGTGTCGATCGCGGCGCTCGCCGGCGTCGAGGCGCACGAGGCGGGCCTCGCATCGGGGCTCATCAACACCGCGCAGCAGATCGGCGGGGCGATCGGCGTCGCCGTCACGTCCTCGGTGTCGATCAGCCACTTCAACACTCTCGTGCGCGAGCACGGCCCGCAGTCGTTCCCGCAGTCGTTCACCGCCGGCTCCCAGTGGGCGTTCTGGGTTTGCACCGGAATCGCCGTCGTCGGCCTCGCGGCGACGCTGACGCTGGTGCGCTCCTCGGAGCTCGCCGAGGCCGGCGAGGCGGCGGCGCTCGGATAAGCGAACGCCGCCGCCTTCGCCTAGACCGTCAGCGGGTCGGGCCGGACGACGACCGTGTCGACGACCTCGTAGATCTCGGTCGCCGGCAGGTCGGCGCGGTCAGCGTGCTCGCGCACCTTCTCCGCGCTGGACGCGTCGTAGACGCAGACCGTGCCGAGCGAGCCGTCCTCTTCGAGCACGACGTACGACCGGATCCAGCGGATGTCGTCCGCCATCTCCTCGTCCGCGACACGCCGCGACCGCTTGGCGGCGATGCCGAGCTCGTCGGCGTCCGCCCAGCCGTACGGACGGCGGATGACGTAGAGGCTCATCGCGACCCCCCGCACTTGACGAGCGGGTTCCACATCGCGAACTCCCCGCTCGGGTTGCGCTGGAAGAGCCACACGTGCAACGAGTAGAACGCGGGCAGGCCGAAGCGGTTCCCTGCCGGCGTCGTGTTGAAGCGGTGGCCGAACATCACCGGCGCGGCGTTGTGCGTCGCGTCCCACGCCTGCTTGACGACGACGTACTCGAGCGCGGCGAGCCGAAGCGTGCCGCCGGCCGCCGGTCGGTATACGAGCGCCTCCGGCGCGTGGAGGTCGAGCCGGCCGTCGCCGACCAGTGCCGGCGAGACGTAGTGGACGCCCATCGCCCCCATCGCCATGCCGGGCATGGGATCCATGGCGATGCAGGCGACGCCCTGCTTGTCCTTCAGCAGGCCGTAGCCTGCGTCCTTCGCGACCGAGAGGTCCGCGAACCTGGCCGTCTCGCCCTTGACGAGCGAGATCGCCGTGTTCCCCGTCGCTGCCGCGGACGTGCCCCCGCCGGCGTCGGGCGCCTGGTCGAACGCGAACGCGGCTGCCGGCAGCGCGAGCGCCGCCACGGCCACGACCGCGACCAGAGCGCGTCTGTCGAGCTTCATCCCGAGAACTCCTTCCGTCCATTTCGATGACCCGTCGACGGTAGGAGCGACCCCTGCGCGGCGGCATCGGCGCCGGCGCCCAGATTTCGCACGCCCGGGTACGGGTCTTTCAGGCGGCGAGCAGGTCGAGCTCGCTCGCGCGGCGCGCTGCCTCCCGGCGGGAGGAGGCGCCGAGCTTCGCGAGAATCGCGGCGACGTGATGCTCGGCGGTGCGAAGCGACACGACGAGCTGATCGGCGATCTCCGCGTTGGTGCGGCCGCTCGCGACGAGCTGTAGCACCTCGAGCTGGCGGGCGGTCAGTCCCGCCCTGTTGCCGCGGGCGGCAGCGTAGGGGCCACGCGGGACGCGCAGCCCGAGCGTGCGCAGGCGCCGCGTCGCGCGGCGCGCGAGCGGCGCCGCGCCGAGCGAGCGGGCGGTCTCGAGCGCCACGGCGAGCGCCTCGGGATCGTCCGTCAGCGTCAGCGCGAGCGCGCGGTCGTAGCTCCAACCCGCCTCGCGGTACGCGTCGGCCGCGGCGCGCCAGTCGCGCGCGGCGACGTGGGTGAACGGCGACGTCGCCGGGCCGGCGACGTCGACCTCGAGGCCGGCGAGGGCGGCGGCCGCTCCGAGCGTCACCGTGAGGCGCCTCTCCTGCACCGGCTGGCGGAAGAGCTCCTCGAGCTCGCCGAGCTCCCGCGCGCGGTCGAGCAGCGAGCTCTCCGCGAGGAGCGCGAGCACGGGGATGACACGTGCGACGTCCCCGGTCCGCCAGGCACGGACGTGGAGCTCACGGAGCCGCTCGTCGGCACCGTCGTCGCCTCGCCGGACTGCGAGCTCGGCGAGGACCGTGCGCGCGAGCAGCTCGGACACCGACGGCCCGCGACGCGCCTCCGCCGCCGCCACGCGCTCGGCGTCCTCCCACCTGCCTGCACGCAGGTCGAGCCAGGCAAGCGAGATGCGCGCGTACGCGGCGAGGTGATGGATCTCGCGCTCCTCCGCCTCGACCAGGGCCTGCTCGAGGTACGGCCTCGCCTCGCGCGGCAGCCCCCAGAACATGAGCGAGTAGCCGAGATTCGTGAGCGCGCGGACCGACTCGTGGTGCTCGCCGGCGGCAGCCGCGACCCGACGCGCCTCGAGCAGCGGGGCGGTCTGCGCCGGGTCCGCCTGGACGTCGACCGTCCCGAGCGTGACGAGGGCGTGCACGCGTGCGTCCTCCAGCTCGAGGCGGCCGGCGAGCTCGAGCGCGCGCCTCCCCCAGTGCCGCGCTCCGTCCGCGTCGCCCGCGAGCATCGCGAGCTGCGCGGCGCCGCTGTAGGCGCACCCGAGCTCGCCCGAGTCCCCGAGCGGCTCGAGGAGCCGCGTCGCCTCGGCGGCTTCGGCTCGCGCGACCGCGCCGTCACCCGCGAACCAGTGCATCCGCGACAGCAACCGGTTGCACCGGCCCACGGACCGGCCGTGGCCGAGCTCCACCCAGATCGCGCGAGCGCGCTGTGTGGCGGCCACGGCCTCGGCGATGCGGCCGGCGAAGAAGGCGGCGTCGCCGAGCTCCTCGAGGATCGCCGCCTGCTCGGGGCGCGGATGACGATCGAGGAAGTCGGCGGCGCGCCGGAAGTGCGCGTACGCCTCGCGGGTCGAGTGCAGTGCCGCCGCACGGCGGGCCGCGACGAGCGCATGCGCTGCAACGGCGTCCCCGGCGCCGGCGGCCTCCGCGTGGTGGACGATCTCGGCCGGGTCGCCGTTCACCGCGAGCAGCGCGCGCAGGATGTCGGCGTGCAGCCGGCGGCGCGTCGCCGCCGGCACCCGCTCGAGGACGGCCTTGCGGGCGAGCTCGTGCCGGAACGAGACCCAGCGCGGCCGCACCTCGAGCAGCTGGCGGCGCTCCGGCTCGACCGCGGCGCTCGACCACTCCGGGAAGGCGCGGTCGAGGAGCGAAGTCGCGACACGGCGCGGGACGACGGCCACCAGCTCGACGAGGCGGCGCGCCTCCGGGTCGAGGCGCGACGCGCGCCCGAGCACGGAGTGCGCGACCGACCGCGGCACGTCGTCCTCGGCGCACGCGAGCAGCTCGGTGACGAAGAACGGGTTGCCGCGTGTGACCGCGAAGACGTCGTCCGCGTCGCGACCTGCGAGGTCCGCCACCGCCCGCGGCGAGAGCGGCGCCAGCTCGACGAAGACCGCGTTCGCGGCCGGGATGTCGCCGAGCGCGGCGTGGAGCGGGTGCTCGAGCGGCGTCTCGCCCGGCCGGAGCGTCAGCACGAGCAGGGCCCGGAGCGGCCCGATCCGGCGGGCGAGGAAGGTGATCGCGTCGAGCGTCGCGCCGTCCGCCCAGTGGACGTCCTCGAGCACGAGGACGGTCGGGCGGGAGCGGGAGTCGAGCTCGGCGTGGAGGAGCGGGTGGAGCTCCTGCGGCGCCGCGCCGCCGAGGATCGCCTGCTCGAGGGCGGCCGGGACGCTGCCCACCAGGTCGGAGAACGGCCCGAGTGGCCGCGCGATCGAGAGGTCGTCGCACGTGCCGACCAGCACCTTCGTCTCGGCGTCGAGGCCGGTCAGGAACGAGGAGACGAGCGTCGTCTTGCCGATGCCGGGCTCTCCCGTGACGAGGGCGACGCGTCCCTCGCCGGCGGCCGCGGCCGCGTGCGCGCGAGCGAGCGCCGCCAGCGCGTCCTCACGCTCGAGCAGCCGCACGTCGCCTCCTTCCGCGTCCTGAAAGATGGGTGGGCACATGCGTGATATAGGCGGTCTCCGCCCATGCGGATTGCCCGCCCCGGCCGTACCGTCGAGCTCGATGCTGCACTTCCGCGAAGAGCTGCTCGCGCAGAACCGTCGCGAGCTCGACCGGCGCCTCCGACTCGCGCTCGGCCTGCGCGGCGGCGGCGACGCGCGGCCGGCCGCGGGCGAGGCGGCGGTAGGCTTCCCGGCCGATGGCGCGCGAATACCCGACCGTGCTCGACCTCGTCGGCGGCACGCCGATAGTCCGCCTACCGCGGGTCTCTCGTGACGTCCCGGCGACCCTGCTCGCGAAGCTCGAGTACATGAACCCCGGCGGGTCGAACAAGGACCGGATCGGGCTCGCGATGATCGAGGCTGCCGAGCGCGAGGGGAAGCTCAGGCCCGGCGGCACGATCGTCGAGCCGACCTCCGGCAACACCGGCGTCGGGCTCGCGATCGCGGCAGCTCAGAAGGGCTACCGGTGCATCTTCGTGATGCCGGACAAGATGAGCCAGGAGAAGATCTCGATGCTGCGGGGCTACGGCGCCGAGGTCGTGATCACGCCGACCGCCGTCGACCACGACTCGCCCGAGTCGTACTACTCCGTCTCGTCGCGGCTCGCCGAGGAGATCCCGGGCGGGTTCAAGCCTGACCAGTACTCGAACATGGCGAACCCCGAAGCGCACTACCTGACGACCGGGCCGGAGATCCTCGAGCAGACGGGCGGCGAGCTCGACTCGATCGTCATCTCGGTCGGCACCGGCGGCACGATCAGCGGCGTCGGCCGCTACTTCAAGGAGCATGCGCCGCACGTGAAGATCGTCGGCGTCGACCCGGAGGGGTCGGTCTACACGGCGAAGAGCGAGGACGACCTGCACCCGTACCTCGTCGAAGGGATCGGCAAGGACACGTGGCCCGAGACGATGTCGCGCGACGTGGTCGACGAGTGGATCCGCGTCTCCGACCGCGACTCGTTCCTCGCAGCACGGCGGCTGGCACGGGAGGAGGGGCTGCTCGTCGGCGGCTCGTCGGGATCGACGATCGCCGGCGCGCTGCAGTACGCCGCCGCGCGCGAGCCGGACGCGCAGGTCCTGACGGTCCTGCCCGACTCGGGCAGGTCGTACCTGTCGAAGTTCCTCGACGACAACTGGATGATCGAGCACGGGTTCCTGGAGCGCGGCGCACCGGTGCCGCGCGTGCGCGACCTGCTGCGCGCGAAGCCCGGCGAGACGCCCGCGCTCGTGACGGTCTCGTCGCACCAGAAGGTCGCGGAGGCGATCTCGATCATGGAGCGGTACTCCATCTCGCAGCTGCCGGTCGTTCGCAACGGCGAGGTCGAGACGCTCGCCGACGTGATCGGGTCGCTGCAGGATCGCGCGCTCCTCGACCTCGTCTTCAAGAACGCCGACGCGCTGCACGAGGACGTCGCCGTCGCGATGCAGGGCCCCCTGAGCGCGGTCGAGTCGGACGCGTCGATCGACGAGATCGTCACGGCGCTGACGAGCGGCATCAACGCCGTCGTCGTCGCCGAGCAGGGGAAGCCGGTCGGCGTCGTCACGCGCAGCGACCTGCTCGAGTACCTCGCGCACGCGCGCTGAGGCGACTCAGGGCAGGGCGGCCGCGTGCTCCTCGAGGCGCTGGTCGCGCGTGTCGCCGCCGACGGCGTGGTGGCAGCGCGCCGCGTACGCGAGCAGGTAGACCCGCGCCGCCGTCACGGCGCGGTACTCCGGCGCGGAGAACGGCTCACCGCGCGCCTCCTCGTAGTCGGCCACGAACGCCGCCGACTCCTCCGGCGACGGCCAGCGACCTACCGGCTGCGAGAGCTCCTCCGTGTACGTGAACGAGCCGGCGGCCCCGCCGACGCTACGCGTCTCCAGCTCCGTGTCGACGCTGTCCCAGTCGTAGACGGCCGTCGGCCGTAGGGCCGTGTCGAAGCGCACGTGCTTCGCTGCCCAGTCCGAGTGTCCCACCACCTCGCCTCCGGCAGCCGGCACCGCCCGCGCGACGCACGCGATCTCGTCGATCCACCCGGCGCCGGCGGCCGTCGCCTCGAAGTCGAAGAGCGCGTTGTGCGGCTTCGGCCAGAGCGCATCCGCTGGTCGCAGGAACTCCCGCCGCGGCCGGATGCCCGTCGCGGTCGCGAGCTCGACGAACTCATGCAGCGACCGCGCGAGCGCACGGCGCACCTCCGGCTCGTGCCCGTCGCGGAACGCTCCTTCGTCCAACCACTCGTCGACGGTCACCGTCCCTGCGCGCCGGACGGGCGCGGGAGCCGGGAAGCCGGCCGCGCTGAGCGCTGACTGCAGCCGCTGCACCTCCGCGAAGTAGGTCGGGTCGCGGAAGAGGGTGTTCACCTTGATCGCGACGCGTGAGCCGTCATGTCGGCGGACGCCGAAGAGCGCGCCGACGCTTGCCGCGAAGAAGAACACCTCCTCGGTCTCCGGCTCGTACCGCCGGGCGACCGCCCGGATCTCGTCCGGGTCGAGCGTCCCGAGGACGTCGAGGATGACCGGCGACGCGGGATACGTTGACAACCACGTGTCGACCGCGTCCACGACCGTCACCCTCGCACAGATCCGGCGCACCATCGTCCACGCCCAGGGCTACGCGGGCCGCTTTCGCCGCGCGGGCGAGGCCGAGGTCGAAGCGGGAATCCGCCGTCTCGGCGCGGTGCAGCTGGACTCGATCTCCACCGTCGACCGAGCCCACCGGCTGACGCTCGCGGCACGCATCGGCCACTTCGATCCGGCGCACGTGCCGGCGCTCCTTCGCGCCGGTCGCGTCTTCGAGTACTGGGCGCACGAGGCATCGCTGCTGCCGATCGAGCTGTGGCCGCACTTCCGCGCCACGATGGCCGGCAACGGCCACTGGGGGATGCACGACCGCGCGCTACGCGACCACGGAGAGCTCGTCGAGCCGATCCTCGCGCGGATCCGCGAGGAGGGGGCGCTGCCGTCACGGGCATTCGAGAACGGCGGCGTCGTCACGGGCGGCGGCATGTGGAACCTGAAGCCCGCGAAGCTCGTGCTCGAGGCGCTCTGGGGCCGCGGTCGGCTCGTGATCGCGGGCCGGCAGGCCTTCCAGCGCGTCTACGACCTTCCGGAGCGGGTCATCCCGGCGCACGTGCTCGAGCGACCCGCGCCGCCGGAGGCCGAGACCCTGCGGACGCTGGCGCTGCTCGCGATCCGCGCCCGCGGCGCGCTGACCGAGGCTGCGATCCGCGAGCACTGGCGTCTCAAGGGCGGGAAGGCGCGCCTGCACCATCACCTGCTCGCGCTCGTCGACGACGGCCTGCTGCGCGAGCTGCGCGTCGACGACGGCGGCGCGCCCTTCTACGTCTCCGCGGATACGGAGCTCGACGGCGACCCGGCGCCGCCCGTCCTCGTCTCGCCCTTCGACAACCTCGTCTGGGACCGGCCGCTCAACGAGCGCGTCTTCGGCTTCCGGCACGTGATCGAGGTGTACAAGCGAGAGCACGAGCGGGTCTACGGCTACTACGTCCTCCCCCTGCTCGCCGGCGACCGCTTCCTCGGCCGTGCCGACCTGAAGGCCGACCGCGCCGAGGGCGTGCTGCTCGTGAAGCGCTTCACGCCGGAGCCGCGCGCACGAGGCAACGTCACCGGGAAGCTGGAGCGCGCCGCAGATCGCCTCGCGCGCGCGATCGGCCTGGAGCGGGTGCAGCTCCTATGACGGCAGGAAGACCGCGCGGTAGTAGGCGTTGAGCCACGCCTCGTAGCGCGCGGGCGTCAGCCCCGCCTGCTGCGCGAGCGTGCGGTACGTGGCCCAGTCCAGCGCGACCCAGAACGACGCCTCGACGTCGCGCCGCCGGAGCCCGCGCCGCCGCCCGGGCTTGGCGAGCAGCGTCGACGTCGCCCAGCCCACGGCGAAGCGCCGGTTGTCGTTCATTCGCCGCCAGAGGCGCCCGACCGCCGGATCCGCCGCGGCCGCCTGCTCGACCGTCCAGGCGATGCCGGCGGAGCGGGCGTTGACCGAGCGGAGATGTGCCGCGTGCAGGCGCAGCATCGTCCGTGCGTCCGGCGCCGCCTCGATCCGGCGGACCGGCTCGCGCGCCGGCATCCCGACCGCCTCTGCGTCGCCGCGGATCGCGAAGTCGACCGCTCCCTCGAGCAGCGCCGCCTTCGTCCCGTAGAGCGCCTCGACGGTCTTCTGCGAGACACCGGCGGCCGCGGCGACCTGCGCCATCGTCGTGCCGGTCCAGCCGAGGTCGGCGAAGAGCCCGGCTGCGGCCCGTACCACCGTGTCCCGCGTGCGGGCTGCCGCCGCCTCCCGTACGGGCGAGTGGTAGGAGCGTTGACCGTTGCGCCTCGTCGACATATTCGATAGGTTCTAACCCTATTCAATTCACCGGACGACACGACTCGACGTCCGGGGAAGGAGGGTGAGACATGCTGCGCACGCTCTCGATCATGGTCGTCGCCGGGGTGCTGCTCGCCGTCTCCGCCGGTGCAGCCGCCGCACCGGGTGACGGCGTGTGGGTGAACGGCGCCCGGCACGGGCTCGTCACCGGGCCGCCTGCCGGGACATCCGCCGCGCCCTCGGCGCTCTACGTGATCGCACCGGTCGTCCGCGCGCGGCCGATGCACCCGCTCGCGGAGGCAAGAACGCACGGGTTCGGCGCGCACGACCACGTGCTCGCGCCGCGGACGCGCGCCGCCGGGACGTGCGACCTCGAGCTCGTCGTCCCGGGCCCGAAGGCGCGGCTCGGCCGGAACGTGCTCGCGCGGCCGACGCAGACGCCCGTCGGGACGAGGCCGCTCCTCTACAGCGTCCGGCTCGGGAGCGGGCAGGAGCCGCTGACGTGGGCCTCGCGGATCCGGCGCGCCACGGCGCTCGGCCTGGCGCGCGTCGTGGACACGCACACGCTCATCGGCTGCACCGCGTCGTAGCCGCGGCCGGTAGAACGCACATGTGCAGCCACGTGAGGTCACGCCGGCGGAGGCGCGCCGCATCGCGGTGCGCGCACAGCTCCTCGACGGGAGCGCGACCGACGTCCTCTCGACCGTCCGCCGTCTCGGGTTCCTGCAGCTCGACCCGATCTCGACCGTCGCGCCGCCGCAGCACCTCGTCCTCTGGAGCCGCCTGGGCGAGCGTTACGACCCCGCCGAGCTCGACCGTCTCCTCTGGGAGGAGCGGCAGCTCGTCGAGTGGAACGCGTTCCTCTGGCCGGCCGAGGACCTGCCGCTCCTGCGCGCACGCATGCGGCGACGTGACCGCGCGCTCGACCGTCGGCTGATCGCGTACCTGAAGGAGAACGCGTCCTACCGCCGCTACGTGCTGCGCGAGCTGGAGCGGCGCGGCCCACTGCTCTCGCGCGAGATCGAGGACCACCGCGCGCACAGGCGCGAAGCCCACCGCTGGTGGGGCGAGCGGAAGATGGGCCTGATGCTCGGCGTGCTGAACGCGCGCGGAGACGTGGCCGTCGTCGGCCGGCGGGGGAAGCAGCGCCTCTGGGACCTCGCCGAGCGCTGGTACCCGGGGATCGAAAGGGTGCCGTGGCCCGAGGCGAAGCGGGCGTTCGAGGAGAAGCAGTTCCGCGCGCTCGGTGTGCAGCTGCGGAAGGGCAGGCTGGTCGCGCACCCCGACGCAGAGGAAGGCCCGATCCCGAAGCGGCGCATGACCTTCCTCTCGCCCTTCGACCGGCTCGTGCACGACCGCGACCGCGCGCTCGCGCTCTGGGACTTCTTCTACCGGCTCGAGATGTACGTGCCGAAGGCGAAGCGCGAGTTCGGCTACTACGTGCTGCCGATCCTCGAGGGCGACCGGATGGTCGGCCGGATCGAGCCGGTGCACGACCGCAGGACGGGGACGCTCCGGGTGCTCGGCACGTGGTGGGAGGGGAAGCCGCGCCCGGTCTCGAAGCCGCTCGCGAGTCTCGCCCGCTGGCTCGGAGCGTCACTAGAGTCCTGAGCATGGACTTCGAGACGCGCGCCATCCACGCCGGGCAGGAGCCCGATCCCGCGACCGGGGCGATCATCACCCCGATCTATCAGACCTCCACGTTCGTGCAGGAGGCGGTGGGCGTGCACAAGGGCTACGACTACGCGCGGGTCGCGAACCCGACGCGCTCCGCGCTCCAGGTGGCGCTGGCGAGCCTGGAGAACGCGAAGCACGGCGCCGCGTTCAGCTCCGGCCTCGGCGCGACGACGACGCTCATGCACCTGGTCGACCCGGGACAGCGTGTCGTGCTGATCGCCGACGTCTACGGCGGCGTCTACCGGATGACCTCGCAGGTGTACGAGCCGAAGGGCTATCGGTTCACGTACGTGCCGGCAGACGAGTTCGACGAGAACCTCGCATCGCACCTCGACGAGGACGTGCGGCTCGTGTGGGTCGAGACTCCGTCGAACCCGCTCCTCAACGTCGTCGACATCCGCAAGGCGGCGGACGCGGCGCACGCCGCGGGAGCGCTGCTCGTCGTCGACAACACCTTCGCGACGCCGTACCTGCAGCAGCCGCTCGAGCTCGGCGCCGACCTCGTCGTCCACTCGACGACCAAGTACCTCGGTGGGCACAGCGACGTCGTCGGCGGCTTCGTCGCGACGAACGACGACGCACTCGCCGACCGTCTCTACTTCCTGCAGAAGTCGCTCGGCGCCGTCCCCGGGCCGTTCGACGCGTGGCTCGTGCTGCGGGGGATCAAGACGCTGGCCGTGCGCATGCGGCAGCACTGCGAGAACGCGCGCAGGGTCGCCGAGTTCCTCGAGGGACACGGCGCGGTCGAGCGCGTGCTCTGGCCGGGCCTCTCCGACCACCCGGGCCACGACGTCGCGCGCACGCAGATGCGCGACTTCGGCGCCATGGTCTCGTTCCTGACCGAGACCGAGAAGGAGGCGGTCGAGCTCGTCGCACGCACGAAGCTGTTCCAGCTCGCGGAGTCACTCGGCGGCGTCGAGAGCCTGATCGAGCACCCGGCGCGGATGACGCACGCGTCGACGGCCGGCGCCCCGTTCGCGCCGCCGGGGAACCTCGTGCGGCTGTCGGTCGGGATCGAGTCGGCCGACGACCTCGTCGCCGATCTCGAGGCGGCGCTCGCGCGGCGCACGACGACCGTCCCGTGAGGAACATCGACCTCCACTTCGGCGGCGCCGAGCACGCGATCGGCGTCTACCTCGTCGACACGGAGGACGGCCTCGCGCTCTTCGACTGCGGGCCTTCCTCCACGGTCTCCTCGCTGGACGCCGGTCTCGCACGGCACGGCGTCGCGCTCGAGGACGTGCGGCACCTGCTCCTCTCGCACATCCACCTCGACCACGCGGGCGCCGCGGGGACGCTCGTCCGCCGGCACCCGGCGCTGACGGTCTGGGTCAGCCCGGTCGGGCGGCCCCACCTCGTCGACCCGTCGCGCCTCGAGCGCTCCGCCCGGCGCCTGTACGGCGACTTCTTCGACGAGCTCTGGGGCGACCTCCTGCCCGTGCCCGAGCAGAACGTCCGCCTCGCCGAGGGCGACGTGCTGGGCTGGGAGGCGTTCCCCACGCCGGGCCACGCGTCGCACCACGTCAGCTATCTGCGCGACGGCACGCTGCTCGCCGGTGACGCGGCGGGCGTTCGCATGCCCGGGGCCTCGTACGTCCTCCCCGTCTCGCCGCCGCCCGACCTCGACGTCGAGGGGTGGCACGAGACGGTTGCCGAGATCCGCCGTCGCGCCCCGGAGCGGCTCGCGCTGATCCACTTCGGCGTGCACGCGGACGTCGGCACGCACCTCGACCGCCTCGAGCGGGAGCTCGACCGCTGGACGGAGCGCGTGGGCGAGGGAATGGAGCAGGACGAGTTCGTCGAGACAGCGCGCGCGGACGCGGGCGAGGACGCGCCGCTCTACGACCGCGTCGCGCCCTTCTGGCAGTCGTGGGCGGGTCTCCGCCGCTACTGGGACGTGCGCCGCGCGGCTTGAACGAGCTCGAGCGAATCGAGGCGCAGGCGCTCCGCGAGGCGGTCGTGCTCGGCGGCGGCCGCGCGGAGACGGCGGGCGGCGCGGTCTGTGTCCGCCACCCCGGCACGTCGCTCCCGGAGCTCAACCGCGGGCTGCCGGTCGGCGCGGTCGTCGACGCGGCTGCCGTCCATCGCTGGTTCGAGGGCGGCGCGCACGTCGTCTGCGCCCCGCCCGGCTACCTCGGCCTCGAGGAGTCGCTGGAGGCGCTCGGTTACACACGCGGCTACGCCTGGATGAAGTTCGAGCGAAACGACGCGCCCGCACCGGCGGTCGAGACCGATCTGCGAGTCGAGGAGACGCTCGACGCCGAGGCGTTCGCCGTCGCCTCTGCCGGCGGCTACGGGTTCACGGCCGAGCTCGCCCGCTCGCTCTCTGCGTTCGTCGGCGCGCCGGGCTGGCGCGCCTTCGTCGCCTTCGCAGGCGACGAGCCCGCCGCCTGCGGCGCCCTCTATGCCGACGGCGACCACGGCTGGCTCGGCGTCGCCACCACGCTGCCCGAGTACCGCCGGCGGGGCGCGCAGAGCGCCCTCCTCGCCGCGCGGATCGAGGCGGGCCGCGCGAACGGCGTCCGCCGCTTCGCCGCAGAGACCGGCAAGCGCGTCGAGGGCCGGCCCGACCAGAGCTACCGCAACATCCTGCGCGCGGGCTTCCGCGAGGCCTACCTGCGGCCGAACTGGCACAGCCCCTCGTGAGCTCCAGGCTCGGCCCGCTGCGGGAGCGGGACTACCGCCTCCTCTTCGTCGCGCGGACGACGTCCCGCTTCGGCAGCGCGATGGCGCCGGTGGCGCTCGCCTTCGCGGTGCTGACGACGCTGCACGGCTCGGCGAGCGACCTCGGCCTCGTGCTGACGGCGCGGATGATCCCGACCGTCTGCTTCCTGCTCCTCGGCGGCGTCCTCGGCGACCGGCTGCCGCGCCACCTCGTCATGGTCGGCTCGAACGCGGTCAGCGGCGCGAGTCAGGCCGCGGCGGCCGCCCTGCTCCTGACGGGCCACGCGACGGTCGGGAACCTGGCGGCGCTCGCAGCGTTGAACGGCCTCTCGTCCGCCTTCTTCATGCCGGCGAGCGAGGGAATCGTGCCGCAGGTCGTCTCGCCGTCGCTTCTGCAGGAGGCGAACGCGCTGCTCCGGCTGTCGTCGAACGCGACGAACATCGTCGGCGCCGCGATCGGCGGGCTGCTCGTCGCGGCGACGAGCCCCGGCTGGGCGATCGCCGGCGACGCGATCACGTTCCTGCTCGCGGCGGCGGCGACGGCGCGGATGGCGCTGCCGCGCAACCTGGTGGTCGAGCAGCGGTCGATGCTGCACGAGCTGCGCGAGGGGTGGAGCGACTTCTGGGGCCGCACCTGGCTCTGGGCGATCGTGGTGCAGTTCGGCGTCGTCAACGCGGCCGAAAGCGGCGCCGTGAACGTACTCGGGCCTGAGGTCGCGAAGGACCACCTGGGGGGCGCCGCCGCGTGGGGGGCGTTCCTCACCGCGACGTCCGTCGGCCTCGTCTCGAGCGGCGTCGTCCTGATGCGCTGGCAGCCACGCCGGATCCTGTTCGTGGCGACGCTCTCGGTCTTCTCGCTGGCGCTGCCACCGCTCGCGCTCGCGAGGCCGGCGCCCACGGCGGTCGTCATCGGGGTCGGCTTCGTCTACGGCTACTTCGTCGAGATCTTCGGCGTCATGTGGGCCGTGGCGATGCAGCAGCAGATCCCGAAGGAGAAGCTGTCGCGGATGTTCTCCTACGACATGCTCGGCTCGTGGGCGCTGATGCCGGTCGGCATGGCGGCCGTCGGCCCGGTCGCCGCCGCCGTCGGCTCGCGCGCGACGCTGATCGGCTGCGCCGCCCTCACCGTCGCCGCGACGGCGCCCGTGCTGCTCTCGCGCGAGGTACGGACGCTCGAGCGCGCCGCGCCTGTCTAGCCTTCGCGCAGGATGTTGCCGCCGGAGACCTGAGCGAGCGCGGTCAGCACGATCTCGTCGACGTTCACGTGCGGTGCCCGCGTGAGCGCGAACATGATGCTGTCGGCGACGTCCTCGGCGTGCAGCGGGCCGCCCATCGCCACGTCCGAGTAGACGGCATCCGCACGCTCGGCGTCGCCCTTGAAGCGGACGAGCGAGAAGTCGGTCTCGACGAGCCCGGGCGCGACGTTCGTGATCCGCACGGGCTCGCCCTGCAGGTCGTCCCGCAGCGCCCGCGTGTAGCCGTGCACCGCGAACTTCGAGGCGACGTACGACGAGCCGCTCGGGTACGACCAGATGCCGGCGACCGAGCCGAGGTTGACGATGTGGCCGGCGCCGGACTCGACGAGGTGCGGGACGCACAGCCGTGTCATCCGCATCAGGCCGAGCACGTTCGTCTCCACCACCTCGCGCTCGTCCTCCTCGAGCGAGTCCCACACCGGGTCGCGACCACGCGACAGGCCGGCGTTGTTGACGAGGATCTCGAGGCCGCCGAGGCGCTCGAGCGCCGAGTCGACGAAGCGGCGGCAGCTCTCGGGGTCGGTGACGTCGAGCGTGCCGTCACGCCGCGAGCCGGTGACGACCGTCGCACCCGCGTCCGCGAGCGCCTTCGCGGTCGCCGCGCCGATGCCCCTCGAGGCACCGGTGACGATCGCCCGCTTCCCCTCCAGACCGGCCACGGCGAAAGACGATAACCGACACTCAACGAATCGGGCCTCCCGCACGTCTAAGTTCCCGAAGATGCAGCCGGCACCCCAGGGCCACGGGCGGAGCCTGCGCCTCGCGAGCGTCGTGCTCGCCCTCCTCGTGCTGCTCGCCGTGGTCGCGTTCGCGAGCCGCACGGGGTTCGGCCACACCTCCGGCGCGCGGCCGACGCCCTCGTACGTGAGCTGGGCGATGAGCGTCTTCCTGATCCTGTTCGTGCTGATGATCCCGGTCGCGGTCTACGCGCGCGTCATCCAGATGCGCGAGTTCCAGATGCAGAACCGCCGGAGCATGCAAGCCCGGGCGCTCCGCAGTCTCGGGATCATGTTCCTCGTCTTCTCCCTCGCAGGCATCGCCGTCTACTTCCGGCGGCACTCGGACTTGCTCGGGCTCAACCAGCTGCTCGCCGGCCACGGGGGCAGGAACGGCAAGAGCGGGCGCGTGCACGACGTCACGCAGACGTACCACCCGACGTTCCAGTGGCCGGTGCTCTGGGTGTCCCTGGTGCTGCTCGCGGCGGTGGTGGGCTGGTACCTCTGGGAGCGCGCGCACCGTGAGGAGCTGCCGCTTGCCGAGCACGGGCGCTCGGTCGCGGACGACATCGCCGAGACGATCGGCGACGCGATCGACGACCTCGAGTCCGAGCCCGACGCACGCCGCGCGGTGATCGCCGCGTACGCCCGAATGGAACGGGTGCTCGCCCGCCACGGTCTTCGCCGCCGGTCGAGCGAGACACCGACCGAGTACCTGCGCCGCATCCTCCTCGGGCTGACGACACGCGTCGACGCTGTGCGCCGCCTGACCTCGCTCTTCGAGCAGGCGAAGTTCTCCGACCACGCGATCGACGGCGGCATGAAGCAGGAGGCGATCGACTCGCTCCGCGCGATCCGCGACGACCTGCGGGCGGCGGAAGCATGAGGCGGCACCTGCTCGACGTCGCCGTCATGTTCGTGCTCTCATCCGGCGCGTGCCTCTATGTGTCCCTCGCCGTGCCGGGAGACCGCAATCTCGCGATCCACGTGTACCTGCTGTTCCTCGGTGCGCTCGTGATGCTCGTCGTCGTCTCTGCCGTCGGCGCGGCGGCTCCCCCCTCGCGCCGCTCGGAGCTGACGGTCGCCCTCGACCAGAGCCCGGCGCCGCCGGCCGCGGTGCCGCAGCTCGCGAAGGTCGAGCGCGAGGTGACGCTGGCGCTCGGGAGTGCGTACGACCTGCACGCGCGCCTCCTCCCGCACCTCCGCGAGATCGCCTCGGCGCGCCTCGAACGCACCGGCCGTCGCCCCGGGCCCGACACGCTCGGCCGGTGGTGGGAGCTCCTCCGCCCGGAGCGGCCCGAGCCGCAGGAACGCTTCGCACCCGGCATCCGCGAGGCAGACCTGCGCGACCTCGTCTCCGATCTGGAGAAGCTCTAGTGCCTCCGATGGATCTCGCCGAGGTCGGGCGCATCTCCGGGCTCGTCGTCGACGAGGTCGAGAAGGCGGTGGTCGGCAAGCGCGACGCGCTCGAGCTGCTCATGCTCGGGCTGCTCGCCGACGGGCACGTGCTGATCGAGGACTACCCGGGGCTCGCGAAGACGCTGATGGCGCGCTCCTTCGCGCAGACGTGCTCGATGGGCTTCTCGCGAATCCAGTTCACGCCCGACCTGATGCCGTCGGACGTCACCGGATCGTCGGTCTACGACCAGCGCGACGCCGAGTTCCGCTTCCGGCCCGGACCGATCTTCGCCAACCTGCTGCTGGCCGACGAGATCAACCGCGCGCCGCCGAAGACACAGGCGGCGCTGCTCGAGGCGATGCAGGAGCGGCAGGTGACGACCGAGGGCGAGACGCGGAGGCTCGGGCCGCCGTTCATCGTGCTCGCGACCCAGAATCCGATCGAGTACGAGGGCACCTACCCGCTGCCCGAGGCGCAGCTCGACCGCTTCCTGCTGCGCATGTCCGTCGGCTACCCGGGACGCGAAGACGAGTGGCGGGTGCTCGCGGCACGGGCTGCGCGGGGCACCGACGAGGTCCGGCTCGAGCCGGTCGTCGACCGGGAGACGCTGCTCGCCATGCAGCAGGCGTGCGAGGACGTGTACGTGTCCGAGTCGGTGGGTCTCTACATGGTCGACGTGGTCGCGGCGACGCGGGAGGCACCGTCGATCCTCGTCGGCGCGTCGCCGCGCGGGTCGCTCGCGCTCCTGAAGTTGTCGCGTTGCCGCGCGGCGCTCGACGGCCGCGACTACGTCACGCCCGACGACGTGAAGACGGTGGCCGTGCCTGCGCTCGCGCACCGGCTGACGCTGCGCCCGGAGCTCTGGGTGCAGCGGATCTCGTCGGACGACGTCGTGCGCGAGCGGCTTGCGACGGTGGCGACCCCCGTCGCCGAGGACCTCGCGCGCGATTGACGAGGCGCGCGTCCTCCAAGCTCGGCTCGTACGCCGCGCTCTCCGGAGCCGGCCTGATCGGGGCGCTCGTGCTCGGTCGGCCCGAGATCGTCGCGCTGACGGCCCCGTTCCTGCTCGCCCTGGGCGTGGGCCTGGCACTTGCGACGGCGCCGCGGCTCCAGGCCGACGTCGCGGTCGACGCGCGCGCGGTCGAGGGCGACGAGGTGACGGCGCGGATCCGCCTCACGGCCTCCTCGCCGGTCGACCGGCTCGACGTCTTCCTGCGCTTGCCGGACGGCGTGTCCGTCGTCGAGGGGGAGCGTGCGACCGCCGTGCGCCTCGCCCGCGGCGAGACGCGGGAGCTCGAGCTCGTGCTGCGCGCCGACCGCTGGGGCGCCCACCTGCTCGGGCCGCTCCACCTGCGCGCGCGCGACGTGCTGGGCCTGCTCGTCGCCGAGGGAGTCGCCGCGCGCACGCCCGAGCTGCGCATCTACCCGCAGGCCGACACGCTGCGCCGGATCCTGAAGCCGCGCGACACGCAGGTCTTCGCGGGCAGCGAGGTCGCCCGCCGCAAGGGTGAGGGCATCGAGTTCGCCGACATGCGTCCGTGGGCGCCGGGAGACGCGCTCAAGCGGGTGAACTGGCGCGCGAGCGCGCGGCGCGACGAGTTGTGGGTGAACGAGAGTCACCCCGAGCGCAACACCGACGTGATCCTGTTCGTCGACGCGTTCGCCGAGGCGCGCAGCGCCGGGGCCGGCACGCTCGACCTCACCGTCCGCGCCACGACGGCGCTCGCCGCGGCGTACATCCGCCGCCGCGACCGCGTCGGCCTGATCTCCTTCGGCGGGATCCTCCGCTGGCTCGAGCGTGGCATGGGAACGGTGCAGCTCTACCGGATCGTCGATGCGCTGCTCGACACGCAGGTGATCCTGTCGTACTACTGGACGAACGTCGACGTGATCCCGCCGCGCACGCTGCCGCCGAACGCGCTCGTCGTCGCACTGTCGCCGCTGCTCGATCCGCGCTCGGTCGACGCCCTGGTCGACCTGCGCGCCCGCGGCTACGACCTGAGCGTGCTCGACATCTCGCCCGTGCCCTTCACGCGGAGGCCGGCAGGCGGGACCGACGAGCTCGCCTACGACATCTGGCTCCTCCGCCGGGACGCGCTCCGCCACCGCCTGCAGCGGGTGGGCGTCGCCGTCGCCGAATGGGACGGCGAAGAGCCGCTCCAGGCAGTCCTCGAGGAGGTGACGGCATTCCGGCGCCACGCTCGCCTCGCGCGCGCCTGACCACGGGCGCGTTCGCGGTCGCCACGCTCGGCGGCGTTGCCGCATACACCGCAACCGGGGGCGGAACGCTCGCCTCCGTCGGCGGCACGCTCGCCGCCGCCGGGGTGCTCGGCCTCGCGGCGGCCGTGCTCGTCCGGTTCGCGCCGCTGATCCCCTGGGCGGTCGGATTCGCCGGCTCGGGCTACGTGATCGGGCGGGAGCACCACCGTGTCGTCGACGGCTGGGCAGCCGTCGTGGGCGCGGCGCTGCTCCTCGCCGCCGAGCTCGCCGCATGGTCGATCGCGCACGACCGGCGGATCCGCGAAGAGCGGCAGGTCGTCGTCCGGCAGGCGGTCGCACTCGCGCTGCTCGTGGCCACGGCGGCGCTCGTCGGGTTCGTGCTGGTGGGCGCCGCCGCCGTCTCGGCTTCCGCCGGGCTCGCACTCACGGCGGCGGGCGTCGCCTCCGCCGTCGCGGCGGTGTCCGTCGTCCTCCGCCTCCTGCGCGGATGAAGGCGCTCGCGCTCGCGGCGGCCGTCGCGGTGCTCCACGTCCCGGCCGGCTACCGCGCGTCCGTGTATGCGAGCGGCCTCGAGCACCCGACAGCCGCGGCGTTCGGCCCCGACGGACGGCTGTACGTCAGCGAGGACTCGGGCAGAGTCGTCTCGGTCACGCGCGGCTCCCGCCGGCCGCGTGTGTTCCGCGACGGCCTGACCGTCCCGCTCGGGCTCGTGTGGCGCGGGCGCACGCTGTACGTCGCCGAGTCGGGCCGCGTCGAGGCGTTCGGGCTGCGCGGCGGCCGACGCGTCGTCGTCCGCGGGCTGCCCTTCGGCCGTCACCAGCAGGACGCGATCGTCAACGGCCCCGACGGACGCCTCTACCTCGGCTCCGGATCCACGTGCGACGCCTGCGCGGAGAAGGACCGGCGCAGCGCGACGATCCTCTCGTTCCGGCCCGACGGCTCGGGCCTGCGGGTCGTCGCGCGCGGCCTGCGGAACCCGTACGGGCTCGTCTTCGTCGGCAAGACGCTCTATGCGACCGTCAACGGCCGCGACGACCTGGGAGACGGAGAGCCGGCGGAGATGGTGGTCCGCGTCCGGGCGGGCGCCGACTTCGGCTGGCCCGCATGCTGGCCGAGCTACGCGTTGCGCAGGCTCGTCGGCGACTGCGCCGGCGTCACGCGTCCGGTCGCCTATCTCGAGCCGCACTCCTCCGCCGATGGGATCGCGTCGTGGCGCGGCGACCTGTTCGTGACCGAGTGGGGCGAGTACCTCGCACACCGGCACGGCCGCGTGCTCGTGCGGATCCGGCGCGGACGCGCCACGACGTTCGCGACGGGCTTCGACCATCCGCTCGCGCTCGCCGTCGCCCCGGCCGGCGACCTACTGGTCGCCGACTGGGGTCGAGGCGTGATCTACGCGATCGCTAGATCGCCTTGAGCGTGGCGACGCGCGTCTCGGTGTGGCCGTTCGGGTCGTTCGCGGTCACGGTCACCGTGTACGTGTGCTTCTTGACCGGAGTGAACGCGAGCGGGATCGAGAGCGACTGGTTCGCCCGCATCGGCTCGACCGGCTGCTGGACCGTGACGGGCTTCGCGCCGTCGTTGATCCAGTACGTCATCCCGATCGGTGTCCCCGCGGCGTTGTAGTAGGAGAGCGTCGGGAAGTACAGCGTGACCGTCGGCTTCCGGCCCGCGCGAACGTTCGTGGAGATCCCGTCGGTGAGCCGCGCGACGGCACCGAACGCCGAGTAGGCGGGCTTGGCCGCGCCGGACGGCTGCAGGAGCCCGCTCTGCCACGGGTTGCCGGAGCTGTCACGGAACGTGAACCAGACGAACATCTGCACGTTCGGGTCCTTCCGCGCGACGCCGAGCGCCTGCTTCGCGTACCTGGCCTGCGTGGCGAGGGTCACGCCCTTCCGCTCACCGGGCTTCGTCTCGTGACCGTATTCGGTGATCCAGATCGGGACGACACGGTGGTACCACTTGCGCAGGTCCTTCTCGAACCGCGGCATCGTCGAGAGCGTCACGTTCGGGTAGCGGACCTTCTCGAGCGGCTTCGCATTCGGAGCCGTGGGGTACGGGTGGTGCGCCCACGCGTCGAACCTGATCCCCTTCTGCTTCGCGAGGAGCCGCGCGAAGGTGCCCGGCGAGACCGTCTGGCTCGAACCCTTCGAGGGCTTGTCGCGTCCCATCGCGGAGGTCTCTCCGGCTGCCACCTGGGCACCGCGGTTCCCCGCCTTGATGCCCGCGTACGCCGCCTTGTAGAGCTTGGCGTAGTTCGAGACGCTGACGATCTTCTTGCCGACGTACTGCGGCATCAGGAACTGCTGCAGGTTCGGCTCGTTCCAGACCGACCAGAGACCGACGTACCCCTTGCCGTGCGCGCCGTTGTAGCGGGTGGCGAGCATGCGCGAGAACGTCGTCAGGTCGGAGACGCGCTTCGGCATGTGGTTCGGGCCCTTGTTGCCGTTCGCCCACTTCGGCGTACCGGTGATGTTGATCATCACGCGCATCCCGTTCGCGGCCGCCTGCGCGACGAGCTCGTCGAGATCGGCGAGGTGGTACGCGGGGTCGTCGCCGTCGGACGCGACGGCGGGTCGGGTCGGCGCGAGCTGCGGCCAGTTCGCCGTGGTGTGGATGATCGACGCGCCGGTCGCGGCCGCGCGCTGCAGGTTCTGCGCGCGATCGGGCGACCAGCGGAACGTCGGGTCGTCGAAGAAACCGATGGGCATGCGCGGCGCGGCGGTCGCCTGGGCGGCGCCGAGCACCATCAGCGCGGTGAGTGCGAGCAGCGTGAGACGGGCAGCTCTCGACAAGATGTTGGACTCCTCCTCCGTTCGTTCCCTGGGCGCCTCGACCGTAGCGAGGTGCTTTGAGGGGGGTGTTAAGGAGTTCGCCGCCAGTCGCGGAACGCCTGCAGGAGCGCGGTCTCGGCGTCCGTCGAGAGATCGTCCAGGGTCAGCGTGCCGGCAACTCGGATGGTCGTGCGCAGCTGCTCCAGATACTCGGTGCAGCCGTCGCAATGCTGGAGGTGACGTTCGAACGCGCGCAGGTCGCGCTCGCCGAGAGCGCCCTCGAGGTAGTCGGTTACGAGCTCGACGAGCTCCTGGCAGCTGAGGCCTTCGACGTCGATCATCGGTTCTCCGGGGTGAGGTAGTCCTCGAGCGCCTGCCGCACGCGGGCGCGTGCCCGGTGCAGGAGGACTCTCTGATTGACCTCCGAGAGGTCGAGGGCGTTACGGACCTCCTCGCTCGACCAGCCCTCGACGTCGCGGAGCGAGATGACCGCACGCTGGCTCGCCGGCAGCGCCTCGATCGCGGCGGCGATACGCTCGCGCGTCTCCGCCGCGAGCAGGCGGTCCTCGGGGAGGTCGCGCGGTGGGACGGCCCAGCCGCCCGGGTGCAGGGGGTGGTCGTCCGCCAGGAACCGATCGGCGTCGACGGCGGGCTCGGGGACGCGCCACGCATCCTGCAGCGCCGAGAACGGGACCGTCCGTCCCTCGCGCTGAGCTCGAGTCTTCGCGGTGTTGACGAGGATCCGGAACACCCACGTCTTCAGGGACGACCGTCCCTCGAAGCGGTCGAGGGCGCCGAGGACGCGGAGCCACGCCTCCTGCACGACCTCCTCCGCGACTGCGCGCGACGGCGTGAAGATTTGCGCGACGCGCAGGAGCGGCGCGTGCCACTCCCGGACAACGGTACGGAACGCCTCCTCGTCGCCTGCACGGAGCGCGGCGACGAGCGCTGGGTCGGGCGGAATCACACCGGCGAACGTACCCTGCCGGCGGTCTCCGGCGCGAGTAGGGTGGGCCGATGGCCGCGATCGAGGTCCACGAGCTCGAACGGACCTACCGATCACGCAAGGGAGTGATCCGCAGGCGCCGCACCGAGGTGCACGCGCTGCGCGGGATCACCTTCGACGTGGCGGCGGGCGAGCTCTTCGGGCTCCTCGGCCCGAACGGGGCCGGGAAGACGACGACGATCAAGATCCTGACGACGCTGCTCCTCCCCTCTCGCGGCTCGGCGCGCGTGCTCGGCTTCGACCCGGCGCGCCAGCCCGGCGAGATCCGCCGCCGCGTGGGCCACGTCTTCGGCGGCGACCGCGGCCTGTACGACCGCCTCTCGGCGCTCGACAACCTGCGCTACTTCGCGGACCTCTACCGCGTGCCGGTGCGCGAGAAGCGGGCGCGCATCGCCTCGCTGCTCGAGCTCGTGGGGCTCACCGGGCGCGAGCGCGAGCGCGTCGAGACGTACTCGCGCGGCATGCGCCAGCGGCTGCACATCGCGCGGGGCCTGCTGCACGACCCGGAGATCCTCTTCCTCGACGAGCCGACGATCGGGCTCGACCCGGTCGGCGCGCGCGAGGTGCGGGAGACGGTCGCGAACCTCCGCACGCAGGGGAAGACGATCCTCCTGACGACGCACTACATGTACGAGGCGGACGAGCTGTGCCAGCGGATCGCGGTGATCGCCGACGGCAGGTTCGTCGCATCCGGGACGCCGCGCGAGCTGAAGGCGCGCGTGCTCGACCGCACCGTGATCGAGCTGGAGACGTTCGGCGTCGCGGAGGCGACTCTCGAGCGGCTGCGCATGGTGGCCGGAGTCGCGTCGATCGCGACGGAGACACGTGAGCAGTCCGAGATGCTCGTCGTGCAGTCGCGCATCGGCGCCGAGATCGTTCCAGCGTTGCTGCAGGAGCTGAACGGCACGTCCGTCGGCAAGGTGATCACGCGAGAGCCGACACTCGAGGACGCGTACGTCGAGCTCGTGGGCGCCGGATGATCCGCGCCTTTGCGAGCGGGATGTGGATCCACGTCGTGCAGTTCTCGCGCAACCCGTTCGACCTGACCGGCGTCGTCATCTGGCCGATCCTCTACGCGTCGATCGCCTACTACCTGCTCGACTCGAAGGACAACCCGCGACTCCTCCTCGCGGCGTCGCTCGGGGCGTCCGTGATGCTGATGTGGTCGCTCGTCGTGATCGGCTCGTCGAACGCGCTCGAGAACCAGCGCTGGCTCGGGACGCTCGAACTGCTTGTCGCAGCACCCGTGCCGTTCGCAGCAGTGATCGCGCCGATCACCGTCGCGTCCGGCTTCGTCGGCGGCTACGCGCTCGTCGCGACGCTCGCGTGGGGAACGCTCCTCTTCGACGTCCCGCTCGTGATCGTGCACCCGCTCGCCTTCGCCCTGGCCGTACCGTGCTGCGTGCTCGCGATCGGGATGCTCGGGCTCGTGATGGCGTCCACGTTCGTGCTCTACCGGGCCGCGTTCAGTCTCGGCATCGCGCTCCAGTACCCGGTGTGGATCGCGACCGGCGTCCTCGTGCCGCTCTCGGTGCTCCCCACGTTCGTCGGGCGCATCGGCTGGTTCCTCGGGCCGTACTGGGGTTACCGGGCCATCCGCGAGGCGGCGCTCGGGCCCTCGCCGTGGGCGGCGATCGGCATGTGCCTCGTCGTCAGCGCCGCGTACTTCGCGATCGGAACGATCTGCCTGCGCGCGTTCGTCCACGTCGCCCGGTCCCGCGGGACGCTGAAGCTGACGTGAACGCGCTCCGTGTCTTCGTCGTCGGCGGCGTGACGAGCTACCGCGCGCTCTTCAACTGGATCGACCCGTGGATTTTCGTCCCGCAGACGCTCGGCTATCCCATCTTCGAGATCCTCTTCTTCGCTTACCTCGGCCGCTTCGCGAGCGTCCAGTCCGACAAGTTCTTCCTGATCGGCAACGCGTTCATGGCGATCGCGATCACCGGCTTCTTCGGCATGGGCCAGGCGATCGGCGGCGAGCGCCGTTCGCAGACGCTCGCAACGCTGCTCGCGTCGCCGGCGAACCGCTTCGCGCTGTTCCTGGGCCGCGCCGTGCCGTCGATGCTCACCGGCGTCGTCGTCGCCTCGACGGCGTTTGCGATCTGCAGCGTGATCTTGCGCGTCCACTTCGCCGGGCACGAGCTCGCGGGCCTCGCGGTGGCGGCCTCCGTCTCGTCGCTCGCGTGCACGTCGTTCGGCCTCTGCCTCGGCTCGCTCGGCCTGCGCGGCCGGTCGGTGAGCCTGTTCGCGGACACGATCGGCGGCTCGATGCTGCTCGTCTCCGGCGCGAACGTCCCGCTCGAGCGGTTGCCGGCCTTCGTTCGCGCGGTCGGCAGCGTCCTGCCGCTGACGCACGGCATCCAGGCGGGGAGGATCCTCGGCGCAGGCGGCTCGTTCGGCGCGGCCGGCCACCTGCTCGCTCGGGAGGCGCTCGTCGGCTGCTGCTATCTGCTGCTCGGCGTGGTCATGTTGCGCGTGCTCGAGTACGAGGGCCGGAGGAGCGCTGCCCTCGAGACGTTCTGATCTGGAGCCGCGCTCCCGGCGTTTCGGCGAGCTGCGCCGCGGTGATCGTCGGTTCGCCATGGCCGCCGAACCCACCGGGCACCTCGAGCAGCTGATCGCCGAGCGAACGGCGCGAAACCAGGCCATGTTCCGCGACGCGAACGAGCGGATGCGAGATCGACGGGTCGAGATCGCACGCGTCGTGGACAGGACAGACAGGTTCGCGCTGATGGAGAAGGTCGGCCGCGCGGGTGAGGTCGCACGCAGGCTCGAGCATCGGGGGCCCGACAGTGGATGAGCGGGCGCGTCGGGTGGGCCGCAACGAGGCTCTCTTCAGGACGATCAACGAGGAGATCGAGAAGCTCGAGCAGGGCTTGCCGTTCCCGCAGGACGACCTGGTGATCGTCTGCGAGTGCGGCGACCTGCGCTGCGAGGACCGGTTCACCGTCCCCATCTCGGGCTACGAGGACGTGCGAGCCGACCCGGCGCTCTTCTTCGTCCTTCCGGGGCACGAGAAGCCCGATGTCGAGGACGTCGTCGACAGGGCGGAGGCGTACTTCGTCGTCCGGAAGCGGTCCGGTGACCCCGCGCGGATCGCGGAGGCGACCGACCCGCGCTCGTAGACGCGAGCTGCTCGAACCTGCAACCCTGGCCGCGCCCACCGGGCGAGAGGAATCGGAGGCCCCGAATACCACAGCGTCCTCGTGCGGAGCCAGGTCGATGACGCCGTCGGGGCATCGTCACGAGCCCATGAGCAGAGGACGTGTTCACGGCCGGCAAGCGACCGTGAACACGTCACGTGACAGTCAGACGTTGAAGAACGTCCGCGAAATATCGGCGAGGCTGACTGTTACCCCGTTGGTGTTATCGGTCAGTGTGATGCTCGTGTAGGAGACGGAGGCGAGGACCAACGTCTGCCCGCCCGGGCAGCTGAAGCTTCCTGAACCGGGGGGTCCCGCCGTCAGCGTGCCCGTGATCCGACCGTTCTTCGTCGCCGGGAAATTGCCCGTCGCCGACACAGGACCCGCGAACGTTGCCTTGTTGGCCGCCTGGGGGTGGTTACCGCCGCCGTTCAGGCAGGCATACGTGGCTGAAGCGTTTGCCCGCAGCGTGTATGCGACCGTCTGCTGGCCGACGCCGGCCTCGTCCCAGGAGACAACCAGGGAGCCGCCGGCGTTGATGCTCTCGTTCGTCGAGAAGAAGTGTGCGCCGCTTGTTGCCGCCGCCGCGCCGGCAAACGCTAGGACTGCGGCCGTCGCGATAAGCAACAGACTCGATCTTGCTGGCCTGCTCATGCTGCTCCTTCCAGTACGTGACCTTGAAAAGGCGGACTTGACAGGGTGAGCCAGCACAGCCGACAGAACCTCCCTTCAGGTAGGTGCGGTCATCGCCCCGACGGGGTCTCGGCTCGTGGTCTTGCCGCAACCCGTCGACATCCCCTTTTCCCCTGTTCACGCCCTCCGCGCGCTGGAGCACGCGAACTCTTACGGGAGGATCTCGCGGTTGAACGATTCGCAAAAGTGCCAGTTTTGGCACCTGTCGGCACTGCTCAGCCGGCCGGTCGCTCAGTGCGAACGCTTGCGCGCCGCCTCTCCAACCTCGTCGCGCGGGAGTAAGCGCAGGAGGTCGGCCACGACGTCCCCCTCGACAACCGGATCCTCGAGCGGCAGCCTCCTATCCACGACGTAACGGTTGCAGCGACCATTCCTTTCCCGTCGCACGTATCCCGCCTTCTGCAGATCGGCCAGCATGCGATATAGCGCCCGCTCGCTCAACCCGAGCGTCGCTGTCAGGTCGTTGATCCGCGCGTCTGGCCGTCGCGCCACGGCCAGCAACACCTGCGCGTGCCGACTCAGAAACGACCAGGGCCGCAGCGACAGCAGGTCGAACGGCCGA
>DASUAX010000078.1:0-3386 GCA_035763525.1 Gaiellaceae bacterium | reverse complement strand
CGACGGGTCGGTCGCCGCCTCGTCGCCGGAGATGACGAGGAGACGCGGCTTCTCGTCGACGGGCTCGCCGTCGCCTGCCGCGCTCCACGCGTCCGTCACGCCGCGGCCGTTCGGCGTGCGCGGCAGGTAGTAGACGTTCGTCGCGCCGTAGCGGGGGCCGGCATGATCGGTGACCAGCGCGTCGACCTCGCCGTCCGGGATGCCGTACGTGATCGTGGCGCCCTTGCGGCGGGCGGAGCGCAGCCACAGGTCGACGACCGGTGCGCGCTCGACGACCGGCTCGTCGCACAGGACCGCAATCGTCTTCGCCTCGCGCAGCGCCGAGAGCGGCGCGCGGTATGCGTCGAAGCCGTCCGGGACGGCTTCCGGGAGCACGGCCGTGTTGGCGCCGAGGCCCTCGCGCATCAGGCGGGCGAGCGCGTACGCCTCCTCGACCGTCTCGCCGCCCGACAGCGCCGTCACGGTCGACGAGCCTCCGGCGCGGAGCGTCGACTCCGCCGCGTCGAGTGCATCCTCCCACGAGACCTGCTCGAAGCGGCGCGGCCCGGCCTTCACGAGCGGCGCCGTGATGCGATCGCGTGCCTGGAGGTGCGCATACGCGAACCGGCCCTTGTCGCACAGCCAGCCCTCGTCGACCTCGGGGTGGTTGCGCGAGAGCACGCGCTTCACCTTCCCCTCGCGGGTCGTCGCGGAGATGTTGCAGCCGACCGGGCAGAGGCCGCAGACGGTCGGGACGTTCTGGATCTCCCACGGCCGCGCCTCGAAGCGGTACTGCGTCGAGGTGAGCGCACCGACCGGGCAGAGCTCCGTCACGTTGCCGGAGAACGCGCCGCGGTAGGGCTCGTCCTCGAACGTCGCGATCACCGACTGCGCTCCGCGGTTGACGGCGACGAGCTGCCCGTCCTCCGCGACCTCCTCGGAGAACCGCGTGCAGCGGTAGCAGAGGATGCAGCGCTCGCGGTCGAGCGCGATCAGCGGCGAGATCGGGATCGGCTTCTCGAACGTCCGCTTCGGGAACGTCATCCGGGTGTTGCCCGGCCCGTACCGGAATGTCAGGTCCTGCAGCGGGCACTCGCCGCCCTTGTCGCAGACGGGGCAGTCGAGCGGATGGTTGACGAGGATGAACTCGAGCGTGCCGTTCTGCGCGTCGCGCGCCATCGGCGAGGTGAGCGCGGTGCGCACGACCATGCCCTCGGCCGCGGTGAGCGTGCATGCGGCCTGCGGCTTCGGCGGCCCGGGCTGCACCTCGCAGAGGCACATGCGGCAGGCGCCGACGGGATCGCCGAGGCGCGGCTCGTAACAGAAGACGGGAATCTCGATGCCGGCCGCCATCGCCGCCTCGATGAGGCCGGTGCCCTTCGGTACCGAGACCTCGCGGTCGTCGATCCTCAGCGTGACGAGGTCAGAGCTCACGCGGGCACCTCGACCGTCGGATGGTGTGTATGCGCGTCGAGCGGCGCGACGATCCCTTCGAGCGACGACTCGCCGCCGTACGGGCAACGCCCCAGTTCGACGTGCGCGACGAACTCGTCGCGCCACTTCTTCAGGTAGCTCGCGACCGGGTACACGGCGAAGTCGCCGAGCGCGCAGAGCGAGCGGCCGAGGATGCGCGAGCCGACGTTGTCGAGCAGGTCGAGGTCGGAGAGCTCCGCCTCACCCGCTTCGATCTTCTCGAGCAGCTGCACCATCCAGCGCGTCCCTTCGCGGCACGGCGTGCACTTGCCGCACGATTCGTGCATGTAGAACTTCGTCGAGCGAAGCGCGAGCTGCACCATGCAGCAGCGGTCGTCGACGATGATCAGCGACGCGGCGCCGAAGAACGTCCCGATCTTGCCGAGCGAGTCGTAGTCCAGCGGCACGTCGATCTCGTCCGGTGACAGCGCCGGGACCGACGAACCGCCCGGGATGACGGCCTTCAGCTCGCGCCCGTCGGCGATCCCGCCGGCCAGGTCGTAGATCAGCTCGCGCATCGGCGTGCCGAGCAGGAGCTCGTAGTTGCCGGGCCGCGCGATGTTCCCCGAGATGGAGAAGATCGCCGTCCCGGGTGAGCTCTCCGGCCCGATCTTCGCGAACTCGGCTGCGCCGAGCTCCATGATCGTCGGCACCGTCGCGATCGTGCACACGTTGTTGATCTGGGTCGGCGCGTCGTAGAGGCCCTGCACCGGTGGGAACGGCGGCCGAGGCCGAGGCTGGCCGCGCTTGCCCTCGAGCGCGTCGAGCAGCGCGGTCTCCTCGCCGCAGATGTAGGCGCCGGCGCCGCGGTGCACCGTGATCTCGACGTCGCCGAAGAGGTTGGCTGCGCGCGCCTCGTCGACGGCGGCCTGAAGAATCTCGTACTCCGTCAGGTACTCGCCGCGGATGAAGATGTAGACGTCGTGGCACTCGATCGCGTGCGCGGCGATGAGGCAGCCTTCGATCAGGCGGTGCGGCACGCGCGCCATCACCTCGCGGTCCTTGAACGCGCCGGGCTCCGATTCGTCGGCGTTGACGACGAGGTACTTCGGCTTCGGGCTCGAGCGGTCGATCAGCGACGCTTTGCGTCCCATCGGGAAGCCGGCGCCGCCCCGGCCGCGCAGGTTCGCCGTCTGCAGCTCGGCGATCAGGTCGTCGGACGTCATGGCGCGCGCCTTCGGCACGCCGGCGTAGCCGCCGATCGCCTGGTACTCCGCGAGCTTCGTCAGGTCGCGGTCGTCCGCGCCTGCGAGCAGGACCTCACGAACCGGCACGAAGCTCCTCGACGATGCCCGCCACGTCGTCCGGGCCGACG
This sequence comes from Gaiellaceae bacterium, assembly GCA_035763525.1. GTDB lineage: Bacteria > Actinomycetota > Thermoleophilia > Gaiellales > Gaiellaceae > PALSA-600. The sequence continues at coordinate 619 of DASUAX010000078.1, read as the reverse complement.
TGCTGGCGGTAGCGGTGGTCGACGGCGACGACGGTCGCGTAGCCGCAGCCGCCGAGGCACTCGACGGTGCGGAACGTGATCTCCCCGTCCTCCGTCGTCTCGCCCGGCGCCACGCCGAGCTCAGACTCGAACGCGTCGACGACGCGCTGCGCGCCCGCGAGCGCGCACGAGAGGTTGGTGCACACCTCGACGAGGTGGGTCCCGATCGGCGCGAGGTGGAACATGTCGTAGAAGCTCGCGACCGCCTTGCAGTACGCAGGCGTGACGTCGAGCGCGTCCGCGACCTCGCGCAACGCGTCAGGCGAGAGCCACCCGTGCTCTTCCTGTGCGAGGCGGAGCGCGTGCAGCGTCGCGCTGCGCGACCCGGCCGGGTACTTCGCGCGCTCGGCCTGGATCGCGTCGTACAGGCTGCTGCTCACCGGTCGACCTCGCCCATGACGGTGTCGAGGGAACCGACGATGGCGATCATGTCGGCGATCAGCGCGTCCTTCATCAGCGTCGCCGTCGCCTCGAGGGCGACGAACGACGGCGCCCGGAACTTCACGCGCCACGGCTTCGGCCCGCCGTCCGAGCAGATGTAGCACCCGAGCTCGCCGCGCGGCGACTCGATCGCGTAGTA
>DASUAX010000077.1:0-24343 GCA_035763525.1 Gaiellaceae bacterium | reverse complement strand
CCGATGCCTCCGATCGCGCCGTTCAGGCCATGGCCATTCTTGAACCGCGGGATTCCGCTGATGCCGATCAAGATCGCCGCCAGTACGAACAGCCCGGCGAGGATGGCGTACCTGCGCTGCATGAGAGACCCCTTCCCAGTGATTGACGACATGCGACAACTTCTCGCATTGCACGACGCAGTCGTCAAGCGCGAGCCGCGTACGTGCCGGGCTTCGGGGATGCGAGCTGTCACTCGGAAGGCAGGAACTCAAACCGCCGAGAGCAGGGCCTCGCTTCTCGATTCTCGGCCCGCTCTCGCGCAGTCGCGTCAGCCGCGGTGGGTCAGCAGCTCGTCCAGCTCGAGCCTGCCGTCGTTCGGCGGCGCGGTGCCCGAGCCATAGCGCCGCCACTGCTCGAACGGTCGATCCCACGCGAGCTCGAGATCATTCCCGTCCGGATCGCTCAGGTAGACCGCGAGATGCGTGCCGTGATCTGTGAGCGCGCGCAACGGGACCCCCGCGTCCACAAGTCGACCGACGGCCTCCGCAAGCTCCGCCTGCGACGAGAAGAGAAGCGCGACGTGATGCAGCCCCGCGACGCCGTCGGGCTGCGGCGGCCCGTCGGCCGACTTCCACGTGTTGAACCCGAGGTGGTGGTGGTAGCCCCCCGCCGACACGAAGAGGATGTCGCCCGTCGTCCCCCACCCCGGCACCCCGCGTGCCTCGTGAACGACGTCGAAGCCGAGGATCCCGACATAGAAGTCCCGCACCCGGCCGATATCGGCAGTACGCAAGTGCACATGGCCGATCCGCACGTTCGGGTCAATCGGCCGCTCCGCGCGCAGCTCCGGTTCGATGGGCCCCTGCGGTCCGCTCACTGATCCGGCCATGAGCCGGTCCTCCTTTGATCGGGGCGACCCCCTCATCGAGGATCCCACGGTGCCGACCGAGCGTCAACTTGGCCTAGGGCGGAACTCGAACCGCCGTTCTCAGCCCGCGCGTCACGCGGCAGGCTAACTGCGAAGGCGGGCCAGCGAGTCGCGTAGAGCCTCGTCGGTGTCGAGGCCGGGGCCGCCCGAGTGGGGGAGGCCGCCGATCTCGAGCACGAGCGGCACGTCGAGGAACGACCGCGCCGGGTCGAGGTCGACGTTGCCGCGGCCGAGCGGGAGGTGGTGGTTCGTCTCCGGCAGCGGCGTGTCCGAGACGTGCACGAGCGTGACCCGCTCGCGCAGCGCCAGGAACCGGCCGAGGTGCTCCGGGAGCGTGTGGTTCACGTCCCAGACGAAGCCGAGCCCCGGCACGGCCTCGAGCAGCGCCTCGATCTCGCCCGGCTCGACGAGCAGCCGGTGCCCGGGCGCGTTGTGCTCGACGCCGAAGATCAGCCCCGCCTCGTCGGCGACCGAGAGCGCTTCCGCGAAGTCGGCCGCGAGGAGCGGCGCAGCGTCGCGCGGGCCGACGGGATGCACATGGACGCGGAGGAAGCCGATCGCGTCGATCGCCGGCAGGTTGGCTCGCAGCGCGCGCGGGACCGTGCCCGGCTCGCCATCGTGGCGCACGAGCATCTCGAGCACCGGCTCGAGCCCGTTGTCGTCGAAGAGCGCACCAAGCTCCGCCGCGTCGATCCCGAGCTCGTCCTCGATCTGGCCCGCGCGGTCGCTGCGGATTTGCACGGTGTCGAAGCCCGTCGCGGCGGCGAACGCGAGCTCCTGGGCGGGCGGCCGCCAGTTGCCGCCGGTGAGGCGGCCGAAGAACCGCCCCAGCATCCCGACGTCCACTACGCGGCGAGGCGCTCGCGGCCGAGCACGAGCTGCGCGATCTGGATCGCGTTCAGCGCCGCGCCCTTGCGGAGGTTGTCGCAGGCGAGGAAGAGCGCGAGCCCGCGCTCGACGGTCGGGTCGCGCCGGATGCGCCCGACGAGCACCTCGTCCCCGCCCGCCGCTCTGCCCGGCGACGGAAGCTCCTCGAGCCGCACCGACGGAGCATCGCCGAGCAGCGCCCGCGCCTGATCCGCCGTCAGCTCGTCCTCGGTCTCGATCCACACGGCCTCCGCATGGCCGACCATCACCGGGACGCGGACGCACGAGGCCTGCACGGGCAACTCGGGCAGCTCCATGATCTTCCGTGTCTCCTCGCGCAGCTTCGACTCCTCGTCGAACTCCTCGCCGTCGAAGTCCCAGTCCATGCGCAGATCGTGCTCCGCCTGCGGCTCGTTGCGGAGGCGCTCCATCGACTGCGCGCCGGCGCCGGAGACGGACTGGTACGTCGCCACACGCACGCGCACGAGACCGACCGCGTCGTGCAACGGCTTCAGCACGCATGTGAGCGGGATCGTGCAGCAATTCGGGTTCGCGACGACGCTGCCGGTGGCGCGCTCCCCGTTCACCTCCGGGACGACGAGGGGGTAGCTCGGGTCGAGCCGGTACGCGGACGACTTGTCGATCGCGACGGCGCCGCCCGCGACGGCGTGGGGCACGAGCTCGCGGGACGCGCTCGTGCCGACCGAGAAGAGGAAGAGGTCGACGTCACCGTGCGAGAGCGCCTCCGGCGTCGCCTCCTCGACCGTGTGGCGACCGAGCTGCTTTCCCGCCGACCGCGCCGAGGCGAAGACGCGGACGTTCTCGAAGCCCTCGCGCTCGAGCAGCCCGAGCGTGACGGTGCCGACGGCGCCGGTCGCGCCGACGACCCCGATCGCGGGCTCAGGCATTGACACGTTCCTCCGCGAAGGAGCGGAACCGCTCGTGCACCGCCTGCACCGCGCGCTCGACCTCGGCGGCGCGGACGACACAGGAGACGCGAATGGAGGAGGTGGAGATGATCTCGATGTTGATCCCGGCCTCGGCGAGTGCGTCGAACATGTCGGCGGCGACGCCCGGGTGGCTCTTCATTCCCGCCCCGATCAGCGACACCTTCGCGATCTCGGCGTCGTGCTCGATGCGACCCGCGCCGAGCTCTCCGCACACCCGCTCGAGCAGCGGCTGCGCCACGGGCAGATCGGTCTTCGGCAGCGTGAACGAGATCGTCGCCTCGCCGTTCTGCGAGACGTTCTGCACGATCATGTCGATGTTCACCCCTGCGCGCGCGAGCGCCCGGAACACCTGCGCGGCGATCCCGGGCCGGTCGGGGACTCCGATGATCGACACCTTCGCTTCGGACGTGTCGTGGGTCACCCCCGACACGATCGCCTTCTCGAGCACTACGTCGCCCTCCTCGCCGATCCAGGTCCCTTCGCCCGCTTCGAACGTGGAGCGGACGCGGAGACGGACACCGTAGCTGCGGGCGACCTCGATCGAGCGGAGCGCCATCACCTTGGCGCCGGACGCCGACATCTCGAGCATCTCCTCGTAGGTGACCGCGTCGAGCTTCAGCGCGTCCGGGACGATCCGGGGGTCGGCCGTGAACACGCCGGGGACGTCTGTGAAGATCTCGCACGCGTCGGCGCCGAGCGCCGCGGCGAGCGCGACCGCGGTCGTGTCGGAGCCGCCGCGACCCAGCGTCGTCACGTCGTGCGTCGACGTCGAGACGCCCTGGAAGCCGGCGACCAGGACGATCCGGTCCTGCTCGAGCGCGGCGTGGATGCGCTGCGCTCGCACCTCGACGATCTTCGCTTTCGTGTGGCTCTCGTCCGTCACGATCCCGGCCTGCGAGCCGGTGAAGGAGACCGCTTCGTGGCCGAGGTCGTGGATCGCCATCGCGCAGAGCGCGTTCGAGATGCGCTCGCCCGTCGACACGAGCATGTCGTACTCGCGCGGGTGCGGCTTCGGCGAGACCTCGTGCGCGAGCCGGATCAGCTCGTCGGTCGTGTGGCCCATCGCGGAGAGGACGGCGACCACCTTCGTCCCCTGTTCGTGCGCGGCCACGAGGCGCTCGGCGACGCGCTTCAGCTTGTCCGTGTCGCCCACCGACGTGCCGCCGAACTTCATCACCACGAGCCCGGGCGTCCGACCGGTCTGCTGAAGGCTCGGGACGGCCTCGAATTCGATCGTGGTCATTCTGCGACAGTGTAGGGGTGCAGCTGCGGCGCCCTTCGTCGCTTCGCGAGTGGGTGGTCGTCGCGTACGCGGCGGTCGGGATCGGGCTGCTGCCGTGGGCGGTCTGGCTCTCCACCTCGCTGCCGCCCTCCCATCACTCGGCCCACTGGGACCTCGCCTGGTCCGGGTTCGACGTGGGGCTCGCGATCGGCTTCTGCGGCACCGCCGTCGCCGCGTACCGGCGCTCGCCGTGGGTGGGGGCGTTCGCGGCCGCGACCGGGACGCTCCTCCTGACGGACGCCTGGTTCGACGTGATCCTCGAGAGCCACGGCAGCGAGGAGGGGACGGCGGTCTTCGAGGCGCTCGTCTTCGAGCTGCCCGCCGCGGCGGTGTGCTTCTGGATCGCGTACCGCACCGAGCGGCTGCTCGCGCGCGCGGTCGAGGCGTTACATCTCCCGACGGCCGGCGAGCGCGCGGCCAAGGGTGACCTCGTCGGCGTACTCGAGGTCCCCACCGACCGGGAGCCCGCTCGCGAGCCGCGTGACGCGGACGCGCCCTCGTAGCCGATCGGCCAGGAATGCGGCGGTCGCCTCGCCGGTCATGTTCGGGTTGGTGGCGAGGACGACCTCCTCGACGCCGTTCGCGTCGACGCGCCGGAGCAGCTCGTCGATCCGCAGGTCGCTCGGCTCGACGCCGTCGAGCGGCGAGAGCGCGCCGCCGAGGACGTGGTAGAGCCCGCGGAACTCGTGCGTCCGCTCGAGCGAGACGACGTCGACGGGTTGCTCGACGACGCAGATCAACGCCTGGTCGCGGCGCTGGTCGAGGCAGATGGCGCACAGCTCGTCCTCGGTCAGGCTCCCGCACTCGCGGCAGAAGCGAACCCGCTCTTTCACCTCCTCGAGCGCCGCGGCGAGCGCGAGCGCCTCCTCCTTCGGCCGCTGGAGGATGTGGAAGGCAAGCCGCTGCGCCGTCCGCGACCCGACGCCCGGCAGCCGGGTCAGCTGCGCGACGAGATTCTCGACCGAGGGGCTGAACACGGCGCCATTGTGCCCCGCCGATTCGGACATGCCCGGGGACAGTCCCTTGCCATCTCCGATTCAGCCATGTCCGGGGACAGTCCCTGGGCATGTCCCGTTCAGCCCCGTCCGGGGACAGTCCCTGGGCATGTCCCGTTCAGCCCCGTCCGGGGACAGTCCCCAGACATGTCCCGTTCAGCCGGCGCGGGTCGGCGCGGTCGGCGCTGATCGGCTTCGCGACGACGTTCTCGTTTACAGCCCCGGCAAGAGGCCGCCGAGGTCGGGCGGGAGCATGCCCTTCATCTTCGCCTCCACCTTCGCGTGCGCGGCACGCAGCGCCTCGTTCGCCGCCGCCAGGACCAGGTCGGCGAGCATCTCCGGGTCGTCCGGGTCGATCGCCTTCGGGTCGATGCGCAGCTCCTTCAGCTCGCCGGACGCGCTCGCGACGACGGTGACCATGCCGCCGCCCGCCGACGCCTCGGCCGTCTCCTTCGCCGCCTCCTCCTGGAGCTGCTCCATCTGCGCCTGCATCTCCTGGGCCTGCTTCATCAAAGCGTTCATGTCGAAGCTCATTCGTCCAGCTCCCTCGCGTCGAAGGTGCTCTTCATCAACTCGACGACGTCCTCCTCGCTCGCCGGCGCGTCGTCTTCCTCGTGCGCATGCCCGCCCTCGCCGAGCGCGAAATCCACCGCGAGCTTTCGTCCCGTCACCTCGTACAGCGCGTCGCGAAGCATTGCCGCGTTCTTCGGGTCCTCCGCGAGCTTGAGGTGGAACGACGCGGTCTGCGGGAACTCGAGCGTCAGCGTGTCGCCGGCGAGGGCGGAGGGATGCGCCTCGGCGAGCGTCTTCCCGATCGGGATCGAGCGCTGCTCGACCGCCGGCAGGATCGACCTGCGCCACGCCTCCTGGAGCTGCTCCAGCTCCACGCGCAAAGGTTGCGGTGCCGCATCCGGCTCCGGTACCGGGTCGGCCTTTGCGCTAGTCCCTCCGCGCGGATCCGCAAGTGCCTGCCCGCCCTCTTCCAGCCTCTCGAGGCGAAATGCCAGTGCTTCGCGCGACAGGTCCGATGACGGCCGGGTGACCTTGACGAGCGCGAGCTCGAGCGGGAGCCGGGGGTCGCCGCCCTGGCGCATGTCGTCGACTGCGACGGCGAGCAGGTCGATCAGCCGGACGACGGTCGCCGCCGGCAGCTGGTTCGCCTGCTCGCGCAGCCGCTCGCGCGCCTCGTCGGTGACCGGCAGCGAGTCCGGCACCTCGTTCATGTGCTGGACGAGCATCAGGTGCCGGAGGTGCTCGAGCAGGTCGGTGACGAGCCGGCCGAGATCCTGCCCCTGCGACGAGAGCTCCTCGAGGAACAGGAGCGCCTCGGCGGTCTCGCCGGTCGCGACCATGTCGCAGAGCCGGAAGAGCACCTCGTCCTCGACCGCACCGAGGAGCTGGAGCACGTCCTGGACGGTGATCGTGCCGCCCGTCGCCGCCGCCAGCTGGTCGAGCGTCGACTCGGCGTCGCGGTAGGCGCCCCGCCCGCCGCGCGCGATCAGCGCGAGGGCGGCGTCCGGGACGTCGATCTTCTCGCCGTCTGCGATCAGGCGCAGCTTGCGGACGAGGTCGGGGAGCCGCGGCCGCTGGAACACGAACGTCTGGCAGCGCGACCGCACCGTGGGCAGCACCTTCTGCAGCTCGGTCGTGCAGAAGACGAACATCAGGTGGGGCGGAGGCTCCTCGATCAGCTTCAGGAGCGCGTTCCATGCGGCGTCGGTCAGCTGGTGGGCCTCGTCGAGGATGTAGACCTTGTACTGACCCTCGACCGGCTGCAGCACGACGCGCTCGCGAATGTCGCGGATGTCGTCGATGCCGCGCTGCGAGGCGGCGTCCATCTCGATCACGTCGAGCGACGTGCCGTTCGCGATCGCGACACACGCGTGGCACGTGCCGTCCGGCGTCGGCGTCGGGCCGTGCGCGCAGTTGACGGCCTTCGCGAGGATCCGCGCGAGGGACGTCTTGCCGGTGCCGCGCGGCCCTGCGAACAGGTACGCCTGCCGCACCTTGCCCTGCTCGATCGCGTTCGTCAGCGTCCGCACGACCGCTTCCTGACCGACGACGTCCGCGAACGTCTGGGGCCGGTACTTGCGGTAGAGAGCTGCCACGCCTTCGATTGTCGCAGACCTACGAAACCGCCACGGGAGCCACGTCCCCGGCGAACGGCGGGCCCGGCTCCGAGGCCTCCTCCGCCTGCGACGCGTTCGTGAGCGGGAGCCGGAGCTCGAACACCGCCCCGCCGCCGGGCGCGTTCCGGGCGTCGCACCGACCCCCGTGGGCCCTCGCGATCGCGGCGACGATCGAGAGGCCGAGGCCGGCGCCGCCCTCGCGCCGCGTCCGTGACGCGTCGGCGCGGGCGAAGCGCTCGAAGATGCGCTCGAGCAGCGCCGGGTCGATCCCTGGACCGCCGTCCGTCACGGAGACCACGACCGCATCGCGCTCGCCCCGCGCGGCGAGCTCGATCAGCTCGTACGGCTCCGTGTGCTGCACGGCGTTCTCGAGCAGGGCGTCGAGCGCGGCCCGAAGCCAGGTCTCGTCGGCCTCGAGCATGACGTCGACGACCGGCCCCAGGCGCCACGCGCGCGGAGCGACGTCCGCCCAGCGCATGAGCACGTCCTCGGCCAGCGTCACGAGCGGCACCGGCCGCCGATCGATCCACTCGCCGCGCTCGGCTCTCGAGAGCAGCAGGATGCGGTCGACGAGGCGCTCCATCCTCGTCAGCTCCTCCGACACGACGTCGATCTCGCGCTGCCCGGTCCCCATCCGGCGCGCCAGGAGCTCGAGGTGGCCGCGCGCGATCGTGACCGGGGTTCGGAGCTCGTGCGAGACGTTCTGGACGAGCCGCTCCTGCTGCTCGAGCGAGGCCGCGCGCTCGCGCGCGAGCTCCTCGACCCTCTCGTGCATCGACATGCGGCGGCGCGCGTGCCAGACCATCGCCAGGAACATCGCCGACATCAGGGGCACCTCGAACAGCTCGCCCCACAGCTGCAGCCCGTCGAACGCGTCGGCGAGGATCGACGCGCCGGTGGCCGTGATCACGGCTCCCAGGACGACGCCGGTCGTCGCGAGTGACCAGACGCGGAAGCCGTAGAGGAGCGTCAGGCTGATCCAGATGACGTGGAACGGGATCGTCTCCCACGAGGGCCAGGCGATCATCGCCGCGAGGCAGGTCGCCGCGAGGACGACCCAGCCGGCGTCGACCGGCCTAGGCCGCGATCCGGTAGCCCGCATTCCTGACCGTCTCGATCGCGCCGGCCGCACCGAGCTTCTTGCGGAGGCGCCGAACGCAGACGTCGACCACGTTCGAGCCCGGGTCGAAGCTGTAACCCCACACCTCGGAGAGGAGCCGCTCGCGGCTCACGATCTCGCCGGGATGGGAGACGAGGTGATAGAGGAGGCGAAACTCGCGGTCGGACAGGTCGACGACGCGGTCATCCACGCGGGCCTGCCGGCGCGCGAGGTCGAGCCGCACGTTGCCGGCGTGGAGCTGCGAGCCCTCGGCTGCGTCGCCTCCCCGGCGCAGGTGGACGCGGACCCGCGCGACGAGCTCGTCGAACGAGAACGGCTTCGCGAGGAAGTCGTTCGCGCCGAGGTCGAAGCCGCGCAGCTTCGTCGCCAGGTCCGCGCGCGCCGAGAGGATCAGCACGGGCACGTGGGCGCGCGAGCGCCGCAGCTCGGCGAGCAGCCGCAGGCCGTCGAGCCGCGGCAGCAGGAGGTCGAGCACCACGAGCTCGTACGGGCCGGCGAGGGCCAGCCGCAGGCCCGCGGAGCCGTCCTCCGCGGCGTCCACCACGAAGCCCTCCGCCTCGAGCCCCAGCCGCAGGAACTCGAGGATCCGGGGCTCGTCCTCGATGACGAGAATCCGCACCCCGCCGCGACCATACAACGCGGCGGGGTGCGAGGTCTATGCCGCGATCCGGTCCCGCTGCTCGCGCGGCAGCGTGCGCAGCTCCGCCGCGCGGGCCGTCCGGTGCCGGCGGTCGGAGTCGATGCCATGCGCGAGGAGCTGCACGAGCCCCCACACGAGGAGCGTCGCCAGGGTCGCGTTCACGAGTACGAGTGTCGTCAGTGTCATGGGAAGGAAGCCTCTCTGTCGCGGCTGTGAGTCGGGTAAGAGAAGCCTCTGGGCTTCCCGAGAGCCGGCGCATGACACCTGGATGACGCGCAGATGACACCTTTGTAAGAAACCGCACTTCGCGGTGCGGGGGGCGATATACCCGGCCGGGGTGCCGAAGAAGGTTGCGATCCTCGCGACGGGTGTGGCGCTGGTCGGGGTGCTGATCGGCCTCTACGTCACGCTGCTCGCCACCGGCCCCGCGCCGTACACGCCTCCCGCGGCCCAGGCGGCGGGCGGGCGAAGCGTGAACCTGACGCTCCAGACCGTCGCGGCGGTCGGGAAGCTCGCGCCGAACGAGAACTGGGTCTCGTACCTCGTCAGGGAGCACGGCACCTGGCACAGAAGCACGGTCTGGACGCTGCCCGCGAACACGCTCGTGCACGTGACCATCTACAACTTCGACGGGAAGAGCGGCCTCCGGAACCCGTTCCTCGGGCAGGCACGCGGGCTCGTCGGAGGTGCGTTCGCGATCAACGGCAAGCCCACGTCGGTGATCGCCCCGGACGACGCGTCGCACACCTTCGCGATCCCCGGCCTCGGCGTGATCGTCCCGATCATGGGCGTCGCCGACGACGCGCCGCATCAGTGCGACGACGCGCCGTGCCCGATGGAGACGGCGCACGAGACCATCACGTTCACGTTCCGGACGGGTAAGGCAGGCCACTACCGCTGGCAGTGCTTCGTGCCGTGCGCCGCCGGGTTCGTCTACGGCTTCGGCGGGCCGATGCAGACGGTCGGCTACATGGACGGGTACGTCGATGTGGTCTAGCCGCAGTCACGGCTGGCGCATCGCGGCGCTGACGACGATCGGCACGGCGATCGTCCTGCCGCTCGTCGTCTTCGTGCTCGGCCCGAACATGCCGCCCGGGAAGGGGACGCCCGTCGCGACGAGCCAGGTGACCGACAACACCGTCCTGCTCGTGGTGATGACGCCGTTCACCGTCTTCATCCTCGTCTACCTCGGCTACGCGCTCACGGCGTTCCGCGCGAAGCCGGGGGAGGAGGGTCTCGACGGCGCGCCGCTGCGAGGGCACTTCCGGTCGCAGGTCGCATGGCTCGTCTCCACGACCGCAGCCGTGCTCTTCCTCGCGATCTTCGGGACGGCCGAGCTGCTCGCCGACAACGGCGCGGGCGGCGGCGCCGGCCCCAACCCCGTCACGAAGCCCGGCGGCTCCGTCCTGCCCGTGCAGGTGATCGGGCAGCAGTGGCAGTTCACCTACCGCTATCCGACCTTCGGCGGCGTCGAGACGGCGACGCTCGTGCTCCCCGTCGGCCGGAAGATCGCGTTCCACGTCACGTCCCTCGACGCGATCCACTCGTTCTGGGCGTACGAGCTCGGCGTGAAGGCCGACGCGAATCCCGGTGTCGACAACATCGCGTACGTCGAGACGAAGAAGATCTCGACGTTCCACGTGCGGTGTGCCGAGCTCTGCGGGCTCTGGCACGGATACATGTCCGACACGGGGCACGTCGTCAGCGGCGCCGACTTCGCCTCCTGGATCGCGGCGCGGAAGCGGCAGTTCGCACCCGTCATGAAGTACCTGCCGAAGTACGCGCCGAGCTACAACCCCGACCCGACGTTCCGCGCAGGATGAGCCGCCGCCGCCTGGTCGAGTTCAACCTCCTGACGGGCGTCGTCCTCGGGATCGTCGGCTTCTACGTCGGCTGGTGGCTGGGGCATCTCGTCAAGGCGCCCAGCCTGGACTACTTCGACGACACCGGCCAGAACGACATCGCGCTGTTCGTCGCCTACTTCACCGGCGTCGTCGGCTTCCTGGTCGGGCTCGGCTTCGCGAACTACCCCGTCCAGCGGATGCTCGGCAAGCCGCCGTCGCTGCGCGAGAAGGAGACGGAGGGGATCGGCCGCTACTTCGGGCTGTGCACCGACCACAAGGTGGTCGGCATCCAGTACCTGATCGGGATCGGCGCCTTCATCTTCATCGGCGGGCTCAACGCGATGCTCATCCGCTTCGAGCTGCTGCGGCCGACGCACCTCGCCTGGAACGGCAACAACTACCTGACGCTCGTCGGCCTGCACGGGACGATGATGATGGGGATGATGACGAGCGGGATTCTCGGCCCGTTCGCCAACTACTTCGTCCCGTTGATGATCGGCGCCCGGCGGATGGCGTTCCCGAGGATCGAGGCGCTGACGTTCTGGCTGCTGATGGCCGCCGGCACGATCCTGATGACGGCGCTCGCCTTCGGAGGCTTCCCGACGGGCTGGACGGGCTACGCGCCGCTCTCCGTGCAGGCGAACATGGGTATGGACGCGTACATCGCCTTCTTCGCGCTCGTCGGGCTCTCGATGACGCTGCTCGGCCTGAACATGCTGGCGACGGTCATCACGATGCGCGCCCCCGGCCTGTCGTGGAGCCGCCTCCCGATCTTCGTCTGGGGCACGGTCTCGACGTCGGTGCTGATGCTGCTCGCAGCCCCGGTCCTGATCTCGACGCTCTTCATGCTCGCGCTCGACCGCACGGCGCAGACGGGCTTCTTCAACGACCAGGCAGGCGGGAGCCCCTACCTGTACGAGAACCTCTTCTGGATCTTCGGCCACCCGGAGGTGTACATCCTCGCCCTGCCCGGCATGGGCATCGTGCTCGAGCTGCTGCCCGTCTTCGCGCGCAAGCCCCTCTGGGGCTACCGCCTGGCCGTGACGGGCCTGCTCGGCATCACGCTGCTCAGCTTCCTCGTGTGGCAGCACCACCTGTTCGTGAGCGGCATCAACGCCGACCTGCGGCCGTTCTACATGCTCTCGACCGAGTTGATCTCGCTGCCGACGGGCTTCATCTTCGTCTGCGCGCTCGGGACGCTCTGGGCCGGGCGCATCCGGCTGACGGTGCCGATGCTGTTCGCGCTCGCCTGGCTCTTCAACTTCCTGGTCGGCGGCCTCTCGGGCGTCTTCCTCTCGGACGTGCCGAGCGACGTCACGACGCACGGCAGCTTCTTCTCGATGGCCCACTTCCACTACACGATCATGGGCGGCCTCGTCTTCGCGTTCTTCGGCGCGGTCTACTACTGGCTGCCGAAGATGACGGGCTTCGAGCTCGACGAGCGCCTGGGCAAGGTGCACTTCTGGGTCATGTTCGTGGCGTTCAACTCGACGTTCGGGCCGCTGCTCGTGATCGGCTTCCTCGGCATGCCGCGGCGCGTCGTGACCTACGCGGGGTACCTGCAGGGCGCGAACGTCTGGGTCTCCGTCTCCGCCTTCGTGCTCGGCGCTTCCATGCTCGTCTTCGTCGCCAACCTGATCTGGTCGCAGGTCTTCGCACGCGTGCCCGCGGGCGCGAATCCGTGGGGCTCGAAGTCGATCGAGTTCCAGCTCCCGTCGCCGGTGCCCGTGCACGACTTCGACCGGATCCCGACGTTCGGCCCCGACCCGTACCCGTACGGCGGGATCGAGGACGCCGGCTTCGACGGCACGCGCCCCGCGGTCAGCCCGGCGAGGCCCACGCCGTGACCGAGTTCGCGCACTCCGCGACCGACTACCGCGTCGTCGAGGAGGAGGCTCCGGCGCTGCTCGAGCGCAACCTGCTGATCGGCTCGCGCCTCTGGGCGAGCTCGCTCGTGTTCTTCTTCTTCGCGTTCCTGTTCGCCTACTTCTACCTGCGGTCGCTGAACCAGCACGGCCTCTTCCAGCCGAAGCACGTGAGCCCCCCGCAGGCGTGGGGCGCGGTCGTCGCCGTGTGCCTCGCCGCCAGCGCCCTGTTGCTCTCGTGGGGGGCAGTCGACCAGCGGTCGGAGCGGCGCGCGCTGTGGCGGGTGAAGGGGCTCGGCGCGCTCGTGCTCGCCCTGGTCGCGGTCGTCGCGCAGGTCGTCGCCTGGTCGACGCTCGGCTTCGGGCCCACGGACGGCGGCTACGCATCCGTCTACCTCGGCTGGACGGGGCTCTACACGATCTTCGTCGTGGGGTCGCTCTACTGGCTCGAGACGTGCCTTGCGCTGTCGTTCCGGTACCGCGACGAGCCGTTCGGCAAGGCGGAGGTCCAGCCCGGGCACGCGTCGGGCGACGACTACCGGGAAGCGCCCGACATCAGGAACGCGGTACATCTCAACACCGCGGAGCTGGCCGCGCTCACCTTCACGTGGACGACGATGGCCGTGATCGGCGTCGTCACCTGGGTCGTCCTGTACCTCATCTGAGATGCGGCTCGGGTGGCCGCTCGCACCGCTCCTGCTCGCCGCCACGCTGTACCTGCTCGGCAGGCGCCCGGGCGAGCCGCGGCGGCGTGACGCGGCGTTCTTCGGCGGGCTGCTCTCGCTGCTTCTCGCGCTCGACGCGCTCGACGAGTACGCCGACAGCCTCTTCTGGGCGCACATGGTCCAGCACGTGATCCTGACGATGGTCGCGCCGCCGCTCCTGCTGCTCGGACGGCCGTGGCCGCGCTCCCTGCGCGGGCTGCCGCTGCGGCCGCGCCGGCGGATTGCCCGCTTCCTGCTCGCGTGCCGGCCGGTCGGATCGCCGCTGCCCGCGTTCGCGCTCTTCAACGGGGTGCTGCTCGCGTGGCACGTCCCCGCGCTCTACGACCTGACGCTGCGAAGCGAGCCCGTGCACGTGGTCGAACACGTCCTCTTCCTCGTCACGGGGCTGCTCTTCTGGGCGCACCTCGTGCCCGCCTCGCGGCGTCCGCGGCTCTCCGACGGGCAGCGCACCGCGTACGGCGTGGGCGCCATCCTGGCGGGCTGGGGGCTCGCGCTCGTGCTCGCCCTCGCGCCGCGTCCGCTGTACGCGCACTACGCCGCGCTCGCCCACCGCCCCGGCGGCCTCTCCGCTCTCGCCGACCAGCAGCTCGCGGCGGGGATCATGTGGGTGCCGGCGTCGATACCGCTGACGGTTGCCGTCCTCGTCGCCGCCTACCGCGCCTTCGGGCCGGGGCAGGAACGGGCGGCCGCCCCCGACCTTCGACCGAGGGAGACGTGATGCTCGCTTCGTTCCTGACCGCGTCGCTCCTGACGCTCTTCCTGCCCCTGGGGCTGCTCGTGCTCGTCGGCATCTGGTGGGCGGTGACGGCGCGCCGTCGGCACGAGGTCTAGACGCCGGGTGCGCCGGCTGCACCTGCTCGCGATCGGCTCCGCCGCGGTCGTCGGCGTCGCCGTCGGCATCGTCCTGCACAACACGTTCGCGGCGCCCGGCGCGCAGGCGAAGCCGGCGCTGCCGGCGCTCTACGGGCAGGCGACGTGGAAGCCGGGCGCGGTGCCGGCGCCGCTCTTCCGGCTCCGCGACCAGCACGGCCGGCGCGTCTCGCTCGCCTCCTTCCGCGGCCGGAGCGTCGTGGTCGCGTTCATGGACTCCCTCTGCACGGCCGAGTGCCCACTCCAGGCGGCGCAGCTCGCGGCGGCGCTGCGGCCGCTCCCCGAGACTGCCCGTCCGCAGCTCGTGATCGTCAGCGTGGACGTCGCCGACACGCCTCGCACGGTCGCCGCCGCGGCCCGCAAGTGGCGGCTGCCGCCGGGCTTCGAGTGGTTCCTCGGCACGCGCGCGGAGCTCGCGCCGGTCTGGCGGGCCTACCGGATCGAGGTGCGGGTGACGAAGACCGACATCCTGCACAGCGACGCGTTCTACGTCGTCGACCGGAACGGCGACGAGCGCGCGGGCTTCCTCAGCCCGTTCGTCCCGGGGCTCCTGACCCGGGACCTGCGGACGCTCGCCAAGGTGTAAGGCTGCCCTTACACGTCTGCTAGCGTCCGCGCCGTGGGCGAGGTCTTCTGCGAGGAGGTCAAGCGGCGCCGGTTCTTCCAGGCGTACGGCCTCTGGATCTTCGCCGTTGCGGTCGTCGCCACGCTCGTGGGCGGCCTGATCTATGCGGCGCAGGGCCCGGCCGACCCCACGGCGCCGGCGAACGCGTCGCACGGCGTCGTCGTCGCGAACAGCGCGATCATCGTCTTCCGGGAGGGACTCGAGGCCGTTCTGATCTTCGCGGCGGTGACCGCGTCGCTACGCGGCCTGCGGCGCCCCGTGGCGCTCGGGGCGGGCGTTGCGTTCGCCGCGACCGTCGCGACCTGGTTCCTCGCCCAGGCGATCCTCGCGCAGTTCAGCCGCTATGCCGACCAGACGCAGGCGGTGACCGGGCTGATCGCCGTCGCCGTCCTGCTCGTCGTCATGAACTGGTTCTTCCACAAGGTCTACTGGACGAAATGGATCGGGAAGCGAAACGCGCAGCGCAAGCGCGTGCTCGCGGGCGGCTTCGTCGGCGGCCAGGTGCTCGGGCTCGTCGCGCTCGGCTTCTCGAGCGTCTACCGCGAGGGCTTCGAGGTCGTGCTCTTCCTCCAGAACCTGCAGCTGCAGGCCGGCACCGGCACGGTGCTCGAGGGCGTCGCCATCGGCCTCGCCGGCACGGTCGCAGTCGGCGCCGCCACCTTCTTCCTGCAGCAGAAGCTCCCGTACAGGCGGATGCTCGTCGTGACGGGCGTGCTGCTGGGCGTCGTCCTCGTCGTCATGGTGGGCGGGAGCGCGCGGACGATGCAGGACGTCGGCTGGCTCACGACGACGCCGCTCGGCGTCCGTTTCCCCGACTGGTGGGCGCGCTGGTTCGAGGTCGTGCCGACGTGGGAGACGGTCGGGGCGCAGGTTCTCGCCGGAGTGGTCGTGATCGGCTCGTACTTCGCCGCCGAGCGGCTCCAGCGGCGGCCGCGGGGCGTCTCAGCGACGCAGGTGCGCGACGCAGAGCGTCGGCTCGACGAACGGGTCGAGCCGGTCGACGGACTCGCCTGAGCCCGCCTCCTCGAACGCGCCGTCGACGATCCCGCGGTGCAGCGTGCAGATCACCTGCGGCGACCCGACTGCGAGCGCGTAGAAGGGGCAGCGGCGCATCTCGATCCGGTCGCCGTCCGCTTCGGCGGCGAACCCCTGTCGGTCGAGTAGCTCGACGACGTCGGCATCCGGCTCCCCGGCCTTCAGATGACGCCCCCAGCGGAGGCCGGCCTCGTACGCGCGAGCCTCGCCGTCGCCGTCGTCCGCGACGACGCCGGTGAGGATCGTTGCGAGCAGCCGGTACTCGTCCCGGTCGTGCGCGACCCCCTCCGGCGTGAGCCGGTGCACCATGCTGGGGCGGCCGCGGCCGCGGCGCTGCTCCGGCGCGTCTGCGACGAGCCCCTGGCCGGCGAGCACGCCGAGGTGCCAGCGGATCGTGTTCGGGTGGAGGCCGACGACGGCCGCGAGCTCCTTCGTGTCGAGCCCGTCGTGCGAGTCCCGGAGCGCGTCGAGGATCGCCTCGCGCTGCGTGTCGCCGTTCACGATCCCATCGTGCCGCGGGCTTCTCACAAGGTGATTCGTAGAAACCCCCGATTCCGCCCCGAAAGCTTGTTCCTAGCGTTCTCGTCAAAAGTCGAGCGAAGACGGAGGACGGAACGGACATGAGCACGTACTCGGTGGAGCGGAAGGAATCGGGGAGCGGCCTCGCGCTGAGGCTCTTCGCACTGTTCGCCGGCATCACGATCCCGGTCGTGATGCTCATCGGCCTCTGGCTCGCCGTCTCCGCCAGCAAGGCGCGCGACGACGCCCGGCGCGCCGCCGCGAAGGCGCAGACCGCCACCACCGCGGGCGCCCCGTCGATGGCGGGGATGCCCGGCATGGCCATGCCTGCCGCGACCGGCTCGGCCGCCGGCGCGGTCGCGACACCGAGCTTCGCAGGCGCCGCCCCGGCGAACGCAGACGCGATCGCCACGGCGCACAAGGCATTCCCGGCGACGCTGCCCGCGGCGCCTCCCGGAGCCGTTGCGAACGTCAGGCTCGACATCAGCCACGGCGTCGTCTCGATCGCCCCGGGCGTCAAGTACGACGCCTGGACGTTCGGCGGCACGGCCCCCGGCCCCGCGATCCACGTTCGCGTCGGTCAGACGGTGAAGGTGACACTGCACAACGCGTCGCCGATGCCACATTCCGTCGACTTCCACGCGGCAGAGATCGCCCCCAACGTGGCCTTCTCCGACGTGCTGCCGGGCCAGGACAAGACGTTCTCCTTCGTCGCCGAGGCGCCGGGCGTCTACATGTACCACTGCGGCACCGCGCCGGCCTTCATGCACATCGCGAACGGCATGTACGGCGCGATCGTCGTGGAGCCCGCGAACATGCCGAAGGCCGACCGCGAGTACGTCCTCGTCGGCAGCGAGTGGTATCTGAACAGGGCGGGCCTCGGCGCGCCGGCCTCCCTCGACGTGACGAAGGCCGAGCAGATGACGCCCGACTGGGTCACCTGGAACGGCTACGCCGGCCAGTACAAGACGCACCCCCTGACCGCGCAGCCCGGCGAGACCGTCCGCTTCTGGGTCGTCGACGCCGGCCCGAGCCTGAGCACCGACTTCCACGTCGTCGGCACGATCCTCTCGCGGGCCTGGATCAACGCAGACCTGGTGGACGCGCCGCAGCACGACATCCAGACGGCGACCGTCCCGGCCGGCGGGGGCGGCGTGTTCGACGTGAAGATCATGAAGCCGGGCATCTACCCGTTCGTCTCGCACAGCTTCGCGAGCGTGCAGCTCGGCCAGGTCGGGCTCCTGAACGTCGGGAACGTCCCCGGCACGATGAGCCACTGAGTCGCGGTTGTCACGCCTCCCACCGCTCGCCGCCCCTGACCGGGGCGGCGAGCGTGTTCCCGGGAGGCGCGAGCGGGCAGACCCACCGCGGGTCGTAGGAGCACGAGGGGTTGTAGGCGAAGTTGAAGTCGAGGACGAGCCGTCCGTCCTCGCTGCCGAGATCGGCGCCCTTGACCGTGTCGAGCAGGTACCGCCCGGCGCCGTAGGTCTCGCTGCCGCTCGTCGCGTCGCGGAAGCACAGGTACACACCGCCCCCGTAGCCGTCCAGCCAGTGCAGGTCCAGGGACTGCCTTCGGCCGTGGAGGGAGAAGACAGCACGCGCGAAGCGCGTGAACGAGTAGGGGCGCTCGCCGGAGGTTGCGATCTCTCGCCGCTCGCGCGGCGCGGGCTCGACGCCGGCGAGCACGCGGAGCGCGGGGTCGTAGTCGAAGTACGCGAGCCCGCCGAACCGCTCCCGCGCGACCGGTGGCAGCGGCGACTGCGGGTGCGAGCGGAAGAGCTCGTTCCTCGCCTCGCGCCACCGGCGCCACGCCGCCTGCGCGTCGACGGCGCGCCGTGTCTCCGCGTACAGCTCGAAGACGCGGCGCTTCCAGTCGAGGAGGTCGAGCTCGTCCATCGTCGGGAAGAGGCTAACGTCGCCGCCTCACGCGCCGAATCGGGATCTCCGGATGCGATGGCGGAGATGCTGCTCTGGGCCCTGCGCGTCCTGCCGCGGCTGACAGAATCGGGCTCGTGGCGGGTATCGAGACGCTCCGGGAGGTGCCGCTCTTCGAGGAGCTCGACGAGTCCGAGTTGCAGCAGCTCGCGGGAGCGATGCACGAGTTGACGTACGAGGCCGGGGCCCCGGTCGCGATCGAGGGTGCGTCCGGTGACGCGTTCTTCGTCGTCGAGAGCGGCACCGCCGAGGTCGTCGTCGACGGAGCGTTGCGCGCCGTGCTCGGCCCGGGCGACCATTTCGGGGAGATCGCGCTGATGCAGGGCGCCGACCGCACCGCGACCGTCCGCGCCGCGAGCGAGCTTCGTTGCCTCGCGCTCTCGCCGGCCGACTTCCGCGACGTCGTCGAGGGGAATCCGCTCCTCGCCTGGAAGGTGATGCAGTCGCTGTCCGAGCGCCTCGAATAAGGCATGGACGCGGGCGGTCGCTCTCTATAGAGTGCGACGCAATGTTTAGAGCCCGGGGGTCCCAGCGGCCGGGCCATGGAATCGAGCGCTCGACGAACGGCCCTGCCGCTCCGCGGGAGATCCCGTACGCGGTCCGGTGGCTCGTGCCGAAGGGCGAGCGCTTTGCCAACTTCGACGTCCTCAACGACAACGACACGCAGCTCGACTACTACCGACGCTTCGGGCACATCTACGCGGTCGGGATCCCGACGAAGAAGTGGCGCATCGTCGTCGTCTCCGACCCGGAGCTCCTCGACGAGGTGGCGGCGAACGAGGAGCAGTTCGGGAAGCGCGTCGAGGAGATCAACTTCTTCGCGCAGCTCGCGAACAGCCGCGGTGCCGGCATCTCCGTGATCGGCGACGGCGAGAAGTACGAGCGGATCCGCCGCGTGATGCTGCCGTGGTACGCCCCGTCGCACCAGCGCACGCAGCTCGGTCGGATGAAGGAGCAAGCACGCAGGCTCGTCGAGGCGTGGGCCGCGATCCCCGACGACGAGCCGGTCGACGCGAAGGAGTGGGTCGAGCGATACACGCTCGAGGTCTCGGGTCGCGGCGCGTGCAACTACGACTTCGGGCTGCTCGGCGGCGAGAGCGGTCCGCATCCGCTCGCGGCGGCGGTGCCGGAGAGCACCAAGGAGAGCATCCTGCGGGTGGCGGAGCCGCGCCCCGACTTCACGCTGTTCGCCGGCCGAGGACGCCGCGCACGCGTGCGACGCTACCGCCGGCACAACGAGGAGCTCTTCCGCAGGGCCGACGCGGTCGTCCGCGGTCGCGAGCACACCTGCCCGATGGGGACGCAGACCGATCTCCTCGGCCGGCTCCTCACCGTGGCCGATCCGGAGACGGGTGAGCGGCTCGATCTCGAGACGGTGCGCGACCAGGTGCTCATGCACCTGTCGAACGGCTTCAACGGCCCGTCGATCACCGGGACGTGGCTCGCCTACCTGATCGCGACGCACCCGGAGGTGGAGGAGAGGCTCGTCGCGGAGATCGACGCGGTCTCCGGCGGCGACCCCGACTACGACCTGCAGTACGACGACCTCGCCGCGCTTCCCTACACGACGCAGGTGATCAAGGAGGCTCTGCGGCTCCACCCACCGATGCCGATCACCGTGCGGCGGAGCCTGCGCAACGGGCTGCTCGGCCCGTACCGCATGCGCAAGGGCGACATCGTCTTCGTCGGGGCGCTCGCCGCCCAGCGGGATCCCCGCTACTGGGGGCCGGACCCCGAGGCATTCGATCCCGACCGCTTCGCCGCCGAGAAGGCGCTCGAGCGGCCACGGCATGCCTTCATCCCGTTCTCGGTCGGGAAGCGGCAGTGCATGGCGCAGGAGGTCACCTTCATGATGCTCCGCGTCCTCCTCTTCGCGGTCTACAACCGCTACCGGCTGCGGCTCGCGCCTGGTGCGGCGGTGACGAAGAACACGGTCGTAACGACGAAGCCGGGGCCGGTTCGCGTCGTCCGGCTGCCGCGGGAGCGCCGTGCGGCGCACCCCCGCCCGCAGCCCGTGTCGACGCCTACCGTCCCGGCTGTGCCGACGCAGCCGTGGGACGAGCCGTCGGAGATCCCGGTGGGAAGCGACTACGGGCACCTCGTCGTCGCCTACGGCAGCAACTTCGGCACGAACAAGGGGCTGGCGGAGCGGTTCGGAGAGCGCAGCCGCCGGTACGGCTACACGAGTGAGGTGCTGACGCTGAACGAGCTCGCGGAGCGGCCGCCGCGCGAGGGGCCGTCGCTCCTCGTCGTGATGACCGCGACGTACACATCGAATCCGCCGACGAACGCCGGCACGTTCCGCAGCCTGCTCGAGGAGGCAAAGCCGGGTGACCGGTGGAGCCGTTGCCGCTACGCCGTCTGGGGGCTCGGGAACAGCCAGTGGAACGCGTTCCTCGCGTTTCCGCGCTACGTCCACGAGCGGCTCGCCGCACTCGGCGCGGAGCCCGTCACCGACTTCGCGTTCGCGGACGTCGGCACGCCCACCTGGGAGCGGGCCTACGAGGACTGGGGCGACCGGGTCTGGCCGGCGCTGCTCGAGCTGTCGGGCGCGCGGCCGACGTCGGCTGCGGCCGAGCGTGTAGCGGCCGAGCGCGCGGCGGCGGGCGCGCTGACGCACGCCGACTCGGCGACCGCGATGGCCCGCTCGCTCGGGGGAGGAGGCGGCGACGCCGCGCCGCGCGTCCTGCTCGCGCCGAAGATCCTCTCGAACGCGGTCGGGCTCGACACGTTCGAGGCCCGCGCGGTCGCCTGCCGCGAGCTGCAGGGGCCGGGCTCGCCGAAGCAGACGCGACACCTCGAGGTGACGCTCCCGGAAGGAGTCGCCTACCGCGCCGGCGACCACCTCGGCATCTGTCCGAGGAACGACGAGGAGCGCGTGGAGCGGTTCGCCCGGCACCTCGGGGCTGTGCTCGACGGCCTCTTCATGGTCCCGAAGAGCCTGGACGTGCAGGCGGTCCCGAAGGGCGTCGTGCTCCAGGTGCGGAACGTGCTGACGAGCCTCGTCGACATTACGGGGCCGCCGACCGCTTCGCTCCTCGCGGTGCTGGTCGAGAAGGCAGCGGATCCAGGCGAGCGGGCGAGGCTGGAGGCGATCCGCGACGTGCTTCGCTCGCCCGACGGGCCGCCGTCGGAGCTCCGTGACGCAGTGTCGGCGGGCGCGTACGACGTCGTCCGGCTACTCGACGACTTCCCGTCGTGCTCGTTGAACATCTTCGAGTTCCTGCAGGTCGCCCAGCCGCTGCGCCCGCGCTATTACTCGACGAGCTCGAGCCCGAGCGCCCACGGCGCGGCCGCGGCGCATGTCACGGTCGGCCTCGCGTCGGTCGAGGTGCCGGGGATGCCCGGGCGGGAGTTCAGGGGCATGTGCGCGCACTACGTGCACACGCTGCGCGAGGGCGACCGCGTGACCGTCTTCCTCGACAGCGCCGACGGCTTCCACCTGCAGGAGGACGTGGCGAGGCCGATGGTCTTCGTCTCTGCCGGCACGGGCCTCGCGCCGATGCGTGCGTTTCTCTGGGAGCGGCTCGCGCTCAGGCGCGCCGGCGCCGAGCTCGGCGAGGCAGCCCTCTTCAACGGCATCCGCTCGCGCGACCAGGACTTCATCTACCGCGAGGAGCTCGAGCGGCTCGTCGCCGACGGTGCGCTCGACCACCTCCACGTGGCGACTTCACGCGATCCGCACGCGCCCCGCCGGTACGTGCAGGACGTGCTGCGGGAGCAGGGGGAGCTCGTGTGGCGGCTCGTCTCCGCAGGCGGCTACGTCTACGTCTGCGGGTCGGAGGCAATGCGGCACGGGATCCGCGCCGCGTTCGCCGATGTCGTCGCCGAGCACGGGGCGATGCCGCGCGAGCACGCCGAGGCGTTCGTCTCCGAGCTCGAGCTCACCGAAGGCCGCTACCGCCCCGACCTCTGGGGCTGATCCGGGAGGCACATGGACGTCCTTGCTCTGATCCTGATGGCCGCTGCACTCGTCATGTTCCTGTTCGCGGCGAGCGGACGCGAGCTCCGTCACTTCAACGAGATCGCCCTGGGGCTCGTCTTCCTGGCCGCGTCCCTGATCTGCCAGTTCACGGCGATCACCGGCGCGCACGTCGGCGGCTGAGCCGGGCCGCCGTCAGGCGGTGGCGCGTTCGGAGCTCGCGAGCACGGCGACGATCACCACGGCCACGGCGGCGGCGATCACGAACTGCAGGAAGTTCCCGACGCCGACGATGTGGCCGATGATGCCGCCGAGGAGCGCCGCTGCGATCCCCGCGCCGGCCGTGGCGAGAATGCTGATGTTCTGCTTCCCCGGGAGGATCGCGCGCGCGATCGCGCCGAGGACGAGCCCGATCAGCGCCCACCAGAGGAGCTTGAGCGCCAGCCCGACGACGAAGGCGCCGACGACGACCAGGACGATCACCGCCACGAGCACGATCAGCACGATCTCCATCCGACGCTCCTTTCCGGCGACCGGGACGCGAAACGCCGCGCTCGTTCACTCGACCTCGCGAAGGCTACCCGCGTGGACGTCGTAGACGAAACCGCGCACGCTCCCCTTGTTCGGGATGAACGGGCTCGCCTTGATGCGCGCGACCGATTGCCGGACGTCGGCGTCGAGATCGTCGAACGCCTCGGCCGGCCACTCCGGCTTGATGCCGGTGTCGGCCTGGATCTGAGCGCGGAACTCGTCGTCCGCGAAGGTGAGCATGCCGCAGTCGGAGTGGTGGATGAGCACGATCTCGGTCGTGCCGAGGAGCCGCTGCGAGATTGCGAGCGACCGGATCTCGTCGTCCGTGACGACGCCGCCGGCGTTGCGGATGACGTGCGCATCGCCTTCCCGGAGCCCGAGCAGGCCGTAGACGTTCAGCCGGGCATCCATGCAGGCGACGACGGCCACCTTCTTCGCCGGGGGAAGAGGGAGGTCGCCGTGATCGAAGCGCTCCGCATAGCGGGCCGCGTTCGCGAGCAGTTCGTCCGTGACGGTCACTCGAGTCTCCTTTCGAAGGGGTTTGCGCGGCTAAAACTTCAAAAGGGAAAGTATTATTCCCTGCTTGCGTGAGGCGCGCTCCCGCTAGCGTTGCCGGGTGGAGCTCGGGCTCGTCACCTTCGCCGACCTGCCGCCGGGGATGGCTCCCGAGCAGCGGATGCGCGACCTGCTCGAGGAGGCGCGCCTCGCCGACGAGCTCGGCCTCGGCCTGTTCGCGATCGGCGAGCACCACCGCCCCGACTACCTCGTCTCGTCGCCGGCGACCGCGCTCGCCGCGATCGCGGCGGTGACGGAGCAGATCAGGCTGTCGAGCGCCGTCACCGTGGTCTCGTCGGACGACCCGGTCAGGGTCTTCCAGCAGTTCGCGCACGTCGACCTGATCTCGGGCGGCCGTGCGGAGATCATGGCCGGACGCGGATCGTTCATCGAGTCGTTCCCGCTCTTCGGCTACGACCTGCACGACTACGACGAGCTCTTCTCCGAGAAGCTCGAGCTGCTGCTCGCGATCCGCGACTCGAACCCGGTCACCTGGTCCGGGAAGCACCGGCCGCCGCTCGAGGATGCCGTCGTCTGGCCGCGGCCCGTACAGGACCCGATCCCGGTCTGGGTCGCCGTCGGCGGCTCCCCGGAGTCCGTCGTCCGTGCGGCGCGGCTGGGCCTGCCGCTGACGCTCGCGATCATCGGCGGCCAGAGCTACAGGTTCAAGCCGTTCGTTGAGCTCTACCGCCGCGCCTGGTCCGAGGCGGGGAACGACGGGCGGCCGAAGCTCGCGATCAACACGCACGCGTTCGTCGCCGACACCGAGACCGCCGCAGACGCAGCGTTCGCCGCCACGTACCTACAGGGGATGAACCGGATCGGCCGCGAGCGCGGCTGGCCGCCGTCGGGTCGCGCGGAGTACGAGGCGCTCAAGTCGGAGCACGGGCCGCTCGCGCTCGGCTCACCCGAGCAGGTCGCCGCGAAGATCGTCGGCTTCCACGAGCTCTTCCAGCCGGACCGCTACCTCGCGCACATCAGCATCGGCGCGGTCGAGCATGCCGCGGTGATGCACGCGATCGAGCT
>DASUAX010000076.1:0-4886 GCA_035763525.1 Gaiellaceae bacterium | reverse complement strand
TGGACTTCCCGGCCTGAGCCTGTACTACCATCGCCCCGTGCCTTCGACCGTCGTGGTCGGTGCGCAGTGGGGCGACGAGGGCAAGGGGAAGATCGTCGACCTGCTCGCCCAGGATGCCGATGTCGTCTGCCGCTACCAGGGCGGCCCGAACGCCGGGCACACGATCGTCGCAGGCGGCGAGACGTTCAAGATCCGTCAGACGCCGAGCGGCGTCATCTCCGGGAAGACATCCGTGATCGGCGCCGGTTGCGTCGTCGACCCGCAGGTGCTGCTCGACGAGCTCGACGAGCTCTCGTCCCGCGGCATCGACGTTTCCGTCGTCGTCGTCTCCGGCAACGCCCACCTGATCATGCCGTGGCATGTCGCGATCGACCGGGCGTCGGAGCGGCGGCTCGGCAACCTGCAGATCGGCACGACGCGGCGCGGGATCGGCCCGGCGTACGCCGACAAGGCGTCGCGGATCGGGATCCGGGTGCAGGACGTCCTCGACCCGAAGATCCTCCGGCAGAAGATCGAGGTGGCGCTGGCCGAGAAGAACCTCTGGCTGGAGCGGATCTACGACGCGGAGCCGTTCGATCTCGAGGAGGTGTGGCTGCGCTACGCGGGGTTTGCCGAACGCCTCGCGCCGTACGTCGCCGACGTGTCGCTGCTCGTCGACCGGGCGCTCGCCGGCGGCAAGGAGGTGCTCTTCGAAGGGGCGCAGGCGACGCTGCTCGACCTCGATCACGGCACGTATCCGTTCGTGACGTCGTCGAACCCGGTCGCGTCGGGGGCCGCGACGGGGGTCGGGATCGGCCCGACGCGCATCGACCGCGTGCTCGGCGTGTCGAAGGCTTACGCGACCCGAGTGGGCGAAGGCCCGTTCCCGTCGGAGATCGTCGGCCCGGACGAGGCGCGCCTGCGCGAGCTCGGCGGCGAGTTCGGGACGGTGACCGGCCGCGAGCGCCGCTGCGGCTGGCTCGACCTGGTGGCGCTCCGCTATTCGGCGCGGATCAACGGGATGACGTCCCTCGCGCTGACGAAGCTCGACGTCCTCTCGGCATTCGACCAGCTGCCGGTGTGCGCGCGCTACCGGCTGCGCGACGGGACGGAGACGGAGGACTTCCCGGCGCACCAGTCAGACTTCCACCACGCGACCGCCGTCTGGGAGACGCTACCCGGATGGTCGCAGCCGCTCGACGAAGCCTCGACGCTGGACGAGCTGCCGCCCGCCGCGCGCGACTACGTCGCGTACGTGTCGCATGCGCTCGGCCTGCCGATCGAGCTGGTCGGCGTCGGCGCCGCGCGCGACCGCGTCCTCGCCTGATCTTGCTCGCGTACACCGCCGACACGTGGACGCAGATCGTCGTCGCGGTCTCGATCTTCGTTCCGGTGGTCGTCACGGTCGTCCTGGCCGTGGTCTTCCTGCGGGGCAAGAAGAACGACCCCGACGAGCAGCGCCTCCGCCGCGCCCAGGAGCAGTACGAGGCGGCGCGCCGCGAGCACCGCAGCTGAGCAGCGGGCCTACTGCGGGTGCAGGTCGGCGGGAGTGTCGACGTCCGCGAGCAGAGCGGGGTCGAGCTCGACGATCGCCACGTCGAGCGCGTCGTAGGCGCGGTGCAACCCGAGCGGCCCGGTCGCGAGCCGTTCCTCGAGCAGCGGCAGCGCCGACTTCGCCCATGCACCGGGAAGCGGCCCGGTCCGGGAAACCGCGGCATCGCGGCATGCCTCGCCCAGCGCGCGCACGGCCTCGGGCGTCATCCACGGGCAGTCGACCGGCAGGAAGACGACCACCTGGTTTGCCGCCACGCGCAGCCCGGCCACGACCCCGGCGATCGGCGCGCGAATCTCGCTGCCGTCGTCGACGACGTCGAACGGCAGCTCGCCGCGCTTGCCGACGACGAGCACCTCGTCGCATGCCTCGGCGAGAACACGCTTGCCGCGGTCGGCGAACGTCTCGCCGTCGATCTGGGCGAGTGCTTTCGGCGAGCCGAAGCGCGTGCTCGCACCGCCGACGAGCAGCGCGCCCGTCAGGCTTCGACGCGCCACTGCTCCGTGTACACGTTCATCCGCCCGGCGCGAACGAACCCGCAGAGCGTGACGCCGCGATCGCGGGCCAGGTCGATCGCGAGCGACGACGGCGCGCCGACCGCGACGAGGAGTGGGCACCCGGCGACAGCCGCCTTCTGGACGAGCTCGAACGACAAGCGGCCGCTGACGCAGAGGATCGACGTCGCAAGCGGCAGCCGGCCCTCACGGAACGCCCAGCCGACGACCTTGTCCATCGCGTTGTGGCGGCCGACGTCCTCGCGGAGGCAGAGCAGCGAGCCGGTATCGTCGAAGAGGCCGCTCGCGTGGAGACCGCCGGTCACGTCGAACGCAGCCTGGGTCTCACGCAGCCGTCCCGGCAGTGCGAGCAGCAGCGACGCCGGCACGCGCAATTCGCTCTCGACGCGCGGCGCCTCGACCGCGACCGCCTCGAGCGCGCCCTTGCCGCAGACCCCGCACGAGCTCGACGTGTAGAAGCTCCGCTGCAATCGGGCCGGGTCGAATCCGGGAGCGGCGAGCTCCACGGTGTTGGCAGCGAGGTCCTCCGGGAGGTGCGCGTCGGCCGGCTGCAGTCCCTCCGCGAGCGCGAAGCCGAGCGCGAGCTCCTCGTCGTGGCCGGGCGTCCGCATCGTCACCGCGACGGGCCTGCCACCGATGCGGATCTCGAGCGGCTCCTCGACGGCGACCACGTCGCCCGGGTCCCCGGGCGGGACGCGGAGGACCTCGACCCGCGTCGTCGAGTAGGGCGGCGCTCCCACCGCCGCAGTATCCGCTACGCGGGGCTGCCGGAGGTCGGCCCGAGGTTGAGGAGATAGTCGAAGAGGCTCCGGTAGGCGTCGACTGCGTTCGCGACGTCACCCGGGTCGAAGGGGTCACCGGCATCGATCAGCCGCGTCACGCGCCGCGCCTCGGCGAACTGGCGCACCGTCTCCGGCTCCGTCGTGTCCTCGCCCGGCTCCTCCTGCAGCGGCAGGCCGCGCGCCTCCATCATCTCGGCCACGAGGTCGTCGAGCTCCGACAGCGCCTCGGCGGGAGCATCGCGCACGTCCTCCTCGAGGGCGGCGTAGCGGCTCTCCCATTCGTGCTCGTCGAGGCCCGGCTCTTCCACGGGGAGACGCCTTCCGCCGCTGCGTGGCCGTCAAACCCCGGCAGTAGACTCGGCCGGTGCAGGTCGTCGTGGTCGGCTCGGGGGCCCGCGAGCACGCGCTCGCCTGGCGCCTCGCCCGCAGCCCCCGGCTGACGGAGCTCCACGCGGCGCCGGGCAACCCTGGCATCGCGGCGCTCGGGCGCTGCCATCCCGTCCGCGCCGACGATCCGGACGGGCTGCTCGCACTCGCGCTCACGCTCGACACCGACCTGGTCGTCGTCGGCCCGGAGGCGCCGCTCGTGGCCGGCGTCGCGGACGTCCTGCGCCGGAACGGGATCGCCGTGTTCGGCCCGGGGGCGGAGGCGGCGCGGATCGAGGGCTCGAAGTCTTTTGCGAAAGACGTCATGCGCGCCGCCGGCGTGCCGACCGCCGAGACGCTCGCGGTCGCCCGGCCGCCGTGCGTCGTCAAGGCCGACGGGCTCGCTTCGGGCAAGGGCGTGTTCGTATGCAAGACGAGGGACGAGCTCGACGTCGCGTTGCGCGCGGTTGGCCGCTTCGAGGGCGGGGTCGTGATCGAGGAGCTGCTGGAAGGACGCGAGCTGTCGCTGTTCGCGATCTCCGACGGCCGCCGCGTCGTGCCGCTCGGCGCGGCCCAGGACTTCAAGCGGATCGGAGACGGGGACACGGGCCCGAACACGGGCGGAATGGGCGCGTTCTCGCCCGTACCGTCGCTCGACGACGCCGAGGAGCTCGTGCGCACGATCCACCAGCCCGTCGTCGACGAGCTCGGCCGCCGCGGCATCCCGTTCGTCGGCTGCCTCTTTGCAGGGTTGATGGAGACCGAGGCGGGCCCGAAGGTCCTCGAGTTCAACGCGCGCTTCGGCGACCCCGAGACGCAGGTGCTGATGCCGCGCGCCGAGTTCGACCTGCTCCAGCTGCTCGTCTCTGCGGCGCGCGGGGATCTCGCCGGCATCGACGTCGCGCTGGCCGAGGACGCCGCCGTGACGGTGGTGCTCGCGGCGCCTGACTATCCCGCGCGCAGCGACTACACCGGCGCACCGATCTCCGGAGTCGAGGACGCCGAGGCGACGGGGGCGCTCGTCTTCCACGGCGGAACGGCGATGCGCGACGGCACGCTCGTCACGAACGGCGGCCGCATCCTCTCCGTCACCGGCACGGGCGGAACCGTCGCGGCCGCCCGCGAGCACGCGTACGCTGCCGCCGGGATGATCCAGTTCGAGGGCGAGCGTCACCGAACCGACATCGCGGCGGCCGTCGTTGGCTAAGGCCGTCGTGGGGATCCTGGTCGGCTCCGAGTCCGATCGGGAGCGCATGCAGGCGGCGATGGACGAGCTCGACGGCCGGGGAATCGCGTGGGAGTTCGACGTCCGCTCGGCGCACCGGATGCCGGACGCCGTCGCGGAGTACGCGCGCGGAGCCGCGGGACGCGGGCTGAAGGTGCTGATCTGCGGCGCGGGACTGGCCGCGGCGCTGCCAGGGGTCGTCGCGGCGCACACGGAGCTGCCCGTGATCGGCGTGCCCCTTCGCTCGTCGAAGTCGGTGCTCGACGGCCTGGATGCGCTGCTCTCGATCGTCCAGATGCCACCGGGAGTGCCCGTGGCGACGGTCGGCGTGGACAACGCGAAGAACGCGGCTGTGCTGGCCGCCCGCATCGTCGCGCTGGCCTGACCCCGCTCTACACTGGCCGCGTGATCGTCCGCTACGCCCGTCCGGAGATGCGCCGGATCTGGTCGGAAGAGGGGAAGCTCGC
>DASUAX010000075.1:0-59596 GCA_035763525.1 Gaiellaceae bacterium | reverse complement strand
CGGCGCGGCCCGGTCGAGCGTCCCGCCGTGCTGCAGCTCGGGGACCTGCGCCTCGATCCGGCCGCGCACCGTGCGTGGCGGGGCGAGACCGAGTTGAAGCTGTCGGCGCGCGAGTTCGCGTTGCTCGAGCTCCTGATGCGCCGGCCGGGCGAGACGCTGACGCGGCTGCAGATTCTCGAAGGCGGCTGGGACATGGCGTTCGAGAGCCGCTCGAACATCGTCGACGTGTACATGCGCTACCTGCGCGAGAAGATCGACCGGCCGTTCGGGCGCGAGTCGATCGAGACGGTGCGCGGCGTCGGCTACCGCCTTCGTGACGACGGCGGCGTATGACGAGGCTGCCGCTTCGCGTCAAGCTGACGCTGCCGTTCGCGGCCGCGGTCGCCGGCGTGCTCGCGGCGATGGGCCTCTTCATCTACCTGCGTGTCGGCGGCGAGCTGCTCGCCTCGGCGGACGCCGGGCTCCACGGGCAGGTCGTCGAGGTGCGTGCGAACGCCCAGGCGGGACGGCCGCTGCTCGACCTCGACGCGACCGCGGGCCCGACCGTGGCGCAGCTGCTCACGCCGGCGGGTGCGGTCGTCGAGTCGGAGCCGCCGTCGCTCGGCGTCCTGCCGCACGCGCACCGGCTGCAGACCGCGCAGGTGGCCGGCCTCGACGGCCACTGGCGCTTCCTCGTGATGCCGCAGGTCGTGCGCGGGAAGCGGCGGCTCCTCGTGGTCGGACGGTCGTTGCACGCCCGTGACGAGACGCTCGACCGGCTGGGGCGCGAATACCTGATCGCGGCTCCGGTCGCTTTGCTGCTCGCTGCGCTCGCCGGATACGGTCTCGCCGCGGCCGCGCTCCGTCCGGTCGAGGCGATGCGCCGCCGCGCGGCCGCCGTCTCGGCGGAGGAGCCGGGCCAGCGCCTGCCGGTGCCGGTCGCCCGCGACGAGATCCACGCGCTCGCGGTGACGCTGAACGACATGCTCGAACGGCTCGAGCGTTCGTTCGAGCGCGAGCGGCGCTTCCTGAGCGACGCGAGCCACGAGCTGCGGACGCCGCTCGCGCTCCTGCGCGGCGAGCTGGAGCTCGCACTCAGCAGGCCGAGGACGCGCGAGGAGCTCGAGGCCGCGGTGCGCTCCGCGGCAGAGGAGACCGAGCGGCTGTCGCGTCTCGCCGAGGATCTGCTGCTGCTCGCCCGCGCCGACCAGGGACAGCTGCCGATCCGCGCCGAGCGGATCTCCGTGCCCGAGTTGCTCGACCGCGTGCGGATGCGGTTCTCGACCTACGCGGCGGAGCTCGGCCGGGCCGTCGGCGTCGAGACCGCGGGCGACCCGGACGTCCTGGCCGACGCGCTGCGCGTCGAGCAGGCCGTCGGCAATCTCGTCTCGAATGCCCTCGAGCACGGCGACGGAACCGTCGTGCTGCGCTCGCGCACGGTGGACGGACGCGTGGAGATTCACGTGACCGACGAGGGCCGCGGCTTCCCCGAGCAGTTCGTCGCGCGTGCCTTCGACCGGTTCAGCCGCGCCGACGGCGCACGCGTCTCGGGCGGCTCCGGGCTCGGGCTCGCGATCGTCGAGCTGATCGCACGGGCCCACGGCGGCGACGCGCACGTGGCGAACCGGCGCGGCGGCGGCTCGGACGCGTGGATCTCGCTGCGACGCGCGAGCTGAGCGGGCGCGCACGCTTTACGCAGGCTTTACGCGGGCGGGGGTCCAGGCAGGGCCGCCGTTGCCGATTGAGGCGGCAGACCATCCGGACCGGAAAGGGGAGAGACGCACGTGCGGAAGCAGACGAACGTGGTGCTGGCGGTACTCGTGCTCGCGGCCGCGGGCTTCGCGGGAGCGAGCATCGTCGGCGGGGGGTTCGCGGCGATCCTCGACGACACGATTTCGACGTCGTCGCTGTCGACGTCGACCGCGACGGCGACGACGCCGCTCGGGCGGCGCGTGGTGATCTGCCACCTGACCCACTCGAAGAAGCACCCCTCGCACACGATCACCGTGTCGCAGCACGCGCTCCGTGCGCATCTGAAGCACGGCGACACGCTGGGCGCCTGCGTCCAGGGCGCGGAGGCACACGGGAAGAAGGGCCACGGGAAGGGCAACGCGAAGCACGACGCGACGACGACCGGCGCGTCGAAGCCGGAGCACGATGCCGGCCACGGGCACGGCGCCGGCCACGGCAAGGGCAAGTAGCGGCGGCGCCCGGGCGCGGGCCTCGGCCCGCGCCCGTAGCGCTCCCGTGTCGCCGGCGACGCTCGTCGGCGCCCTCGTCGCCGCGACCTTCCTCGTCTCGTTCGGCGCGCTCCACTACGGCCTCTTCACGCGCGCACCGCTCCTCGACACGCCGCTGTACGAGCGGTACGGCGACCTGATCGTCCACTCGGGCGAGCTGCCGTACCGCGACTTCGCCGTCGAGTACCCGCCCGGTGCGCTCCCTGTCTTCGCGGCGCCGTCGCTCTTCGCCCGCGCGGGCGACTTCGACCGTTACCGCGAGGTGTTCGAGCTCCTGATGCTCCTCTGCGGGACCTCGGCGGCCCTGCTCGCCGGGCTCGTCCTCGTGCGCCGCCGGGCGCCGACCGTGCAGCTCGTCACGGGGACGCTCCTCGCCGGGCTGGCGCCGCTCGCGCTCGGGCCGGTCGTCCTCTCGCGCTTCGACCTGTGGCCCGCGGCGCTGACCGTGGCCGCGCTCGCCGCCGTCGTCACCGGCCGCAGCAGGATCGGTCTCGCCCTGCTCGGTGCCGCCGTCGCGGCCAAGCTGTATCCCGCGGTGCTCGTGCCGCTCGTGGTCGCGCACGTCTGGCGCGGGCGCGGCCGGCGCGAGGCGCTGCTCTCGATCGGCAGCGGAGGGGCGGTCGTCGCCGCGTGCTTCGCTCCGTTCGTCGCGCTCGCGCCGCAGGGCGTCTGGGCGAGCCTCCACGGGCAGGCGACCCGGCCGCTGCAGATCGAGAGCCTCGGCTCCGCGCTCCTCCTCGGGGCGCACCAGGCGCTCGGTTACGGACTCGTGCAGGAGGCGTCGCACGGCTCGGACAACCTCGCGGGCGCGCTGCCGGGCCGGCTCGCGTCGGCGCAGGGTCTCGCCGCGGCCGCCGTCCTGCTCGCGCTCTGGATCGGGTACGCCCGCGGCCCGGCCGACCGCGACCGGCTGCTCCGCTACGCGGCCGCGGCCGTCTGCGCGTTCATCGCGCTCGGCCGCGTCCTCTCGCCGCAGTACCTGATGTGGCTCGTGCCCCTCGTCCCGCTCGTCCGCGGCCGCCGCGGGCACGCGGCGGCCGGCCTCTTCCTCGCGACGATGGTGCTGACGCAACTCTGGTTCCCGTACCGCTACCTCCGGCTCGTCTACGGGCTCGACGCGCGCGCGAGCTGGCTCGTGCTCGCGCGCGACCTCGTGCTGGTCGTGCTGCTCGTCGTGCTCGCCTGGCCCGCCCGGCGGCGTCGTGTGGGCCTGGCCCTCGGCGTGCCGCTTCTCGCCGGCTCGCTCGCCGCGGTCGCCGCCGCGGCGCTCGCACCGTCGGCCCGGCCCGGGCCGATGCATGCCGGCGTCCTCGAGCTCACCGGCGACGCGAGCTCGTGCGGCGCCCGCGCCTCGACGCCCGCGGCAACCGACGGGGTGGCCCCGTACGCCGTCGCGGCGTTCCGGAACACCGGCCCGCGGGCGGCGTGCGTCCACGTCCGCGTGACCGCCCGCGGCGACGCCGAGCTCTTCAGCGCGGCGTACGCCGGGCGCTTCGACCCGGCGAGCCCGCGCACCGGCCACCGCGGCGACGCCGGGACGTGTACGAACCTCGCCGGCGGCGGCGCGGCCGCCTACTCGTTCGTCGTCCCGGCGGGAGCCGGATTCGAGGTGGAGGTCGAGCCGTGCGGGTCGGGCCCGAGCGTGCCTCCGTACGCGCTCGTCGTCGACGGCGGCCCGGCCGTCGTCAGCGCCGGCGGCCGAGCGCCCGCAACGCGTTCTCGACCGGCAGCGGATCCCCCTTCGTGAACACGTGCTCGACCCCGGCGGCCCGGGCCTGCTGCGGGTCGACACCGCCGACGTTGCCGGTCACGAGCACGATCGCCACCTCGGGGAGCACCTCTCTGATCCGTGCCGCCAGCTGGAGGCCGCCGACGCCCGGCATCGCGACGTCGACCACCGCAGCGTCCGGCCGCAACCGCTCGGCGAGCTCGACCGCCTCGTCCCCGGTGCCGGCCTCGCCGACCACGTCGATGTCGTAGGTCGCGTCGAGAAACGCCGTCAGCGCACGGCGGTACATCGCGTCGTCGTCGATGAGCAGCACGGTCGTCATGGTGTGAACCATCGTGCCCGCATCGGCCGTCACGACCGCCGTCGCGAGCCGCGATACTGGGCGGCCGATGCGCCCGCTCCTCGCCTGTGCCGTCGCGGCGGCGGCGCTCGCCGTCGGCGCGGGCGTCTCGGGCGTCGGCGCCGCCACACGGACCTGTGCTCCGCGCGTCGTCGGCGACGCCTACGCGGCGTCGGTCCAGCAGGCGGTCGCCTCGGGCCGTGATCTGTGGGGGGCACGGCTGCTGCGCGCGCGCGGGGGCCCGACATACGCGACGGCGGCGAAGTACCTGGCTCCGCTCGAGCGAGCAGTCCAGTGGCACGGCCGCACGCTGACCCCGAGCGGGTCGTACTACCTGCCGCTCTCGTTCGCGTTCACGTCCTACGGCCCGGCGGTCTACGCGCTGCACGTGGCCGACGGGAGCGAGATCGTCACACGCCGCGTCGGCGGCCCCTCGCTTCAGATCTACACCGGCTCGGGGCGTGAGCGCTACGGCTCGTGCCCGTCCCGGTTGACGCCGGCGCGCCTCGCAGAGGGTCATGTGCCGATCCTGCAGACGGCGTACGTCGACGCCGGCGGCGTGCGCTACCGGCAGGAGTCGTTCGCCGGCCGGGCGTACGGCTCGTTCGGCGCGCGCTCGGTGGTCAGCTTCGTGCGGCTCGTCGTCGACGCGCGTACCTCGAAGCACGGTGCGACCGTGCGGCTCGTCCCGTGGCAGCGGCTCGCACATACGGCGCCGGACCGGCTCGCCGAGCACGGCCGGACGCGGCTGATCGTCAGCACGGACGACGCGCAGTTCGTCGACGGTGTCGTCCGCTACCGCGTGCCGGCGGGCGAGCGCCGCGTGATCTACGCCGACTGGCTGAACGCGCCGTCGGAGGCACGCTACGTGCATGCCGACGCGGCGGCCTACGACGCAGCACGTGCCGCCGTGGTCGCGTTCTGGCGGCAGAAGCTCGCGGCCGGGGCGCAGTTCCAGGTGCCGGAGCGCACGGTGCAGGATGCAGAGCAGGCCATCCTGGCGCAGCTGATCGCGTACGGCTGGCGTTACAGCATCGGCAACCCGTACGAGGAGCTCTCGTACGCGGAGTCGCTGGACGCGGCGGAGATCGCCGCCGAGTACGGCTACCCGGCGGTCGCGAAGTCGATCATCGAGTTCGCGCTGCAGCGGATGCGCATCCGCCCGTGGCGGTTCACGGCGTTCCGGGGCGGCCATCTGCTCGCAACCTCCGCGACCTACTACCGGCTGACGCGCGACCGTGCGTTCCTACGGGCCGAGACTCCGGAGCTCGAGCGGCTCGTCGCCCGCATCGCGGAGCGCCGGGTGCGGAGCGGCCCGGCGAAGGGACGCCTCCAGCCCGAGCCGCTCTCGACCGACCTCGAGAACCGCGACGTCGACAGCGTCTCGGGGCAGGTCGAGGCGGTGGAGGCGCTGCTCTCAATCGGCCGCGTCTGGAGCTCGGCGGGGTATCCCGGCGCGGGGAAGCGTGCGCGAGCGCTCGCGGTCTCCATCGACGCCGCGCTTCGCCCCGCGGTCGCGCGCGCCTCGAAGCGGCTGCGCGACGGCTCGCTGTTCGTCCCGGACGAGCTGGGGGGCCAGCGGCCCTTCGGCCGTCTGACCGCGACGCGCGAAGGCTCCTACTGGAACCTCGTCATGCCCTACGCGTTCGCGTCGGGCTGGTTCCCGGCGCACTCGCGGCAGGCGCGCGGCGCGCTCCGGTACGTGCTCGCGCACGGGTCGCGCCTGCTCGGCGTCCCGCGCACGTACGCCCGCACGGTCTACGGCGACGAGCCCGGCGCCGGCCTCGCTCCCGTCTACGCGCTCGGCTGGTCGCGCTTCCTCGCGGACAACGACCAGCCCGACCAGCTCGTCCTCTCCCTGTACGGGCTGCTCGCGGCAGGCATGACCCACGGGACCTACGTCTCCGGCGAGGCGGTGTCGGTGCTGCCGGTGCGGGGTGCGTACGAGCGGTCGATGTTCATGCCGCCGAACTCGGGCTCGAACGCCTCCTACCTCGGCACGCTCCGCGAGCTGCTCGTGCACGAGCGCCGCGGCCGGCTCGGCGCGCCGGCCGGGCTCGATCTCGCCTTCTCGACCCCGCGCGCGTGGCTCGCCGACGGGCAGCAGATCGAGGTGCGCTCCGCGCCGACGAGCTTCGGCAAGGTCTCGTACACGCTCGTTCGTCACGGCAGCACGATCGACGGGTCGCTCCTGCTGCCGCCGCGCTGCCACTGCAGGCTGCGGCTTCGCGTTCCTGCGGGCGAGCGCCCGGCGCACGTCGTCGTCGGCGCCACGGTCGTCGCGGCGAACGGCGCCGGCACGATCGACCTCGGCGACCGGCACGGCCGGGTCGAGGTGCGCGCGACGTTGCGCGCGTCCGGCTAAAGCTTTACTCTGTGAAGTAATGCGAGGCGCGCAGGGCCTTTACGACCCGGCGTACGAGCACGACTCCTGTGGGGTGGGGTTCGTCGCCCGGCTCGACGGTGCCGCGTCCCACGAGACGGTGACGCGCTCGCTGACCGTGCTCGCGAACATGGAGCACCGCGGCGCGGCGGGGGCGGACGCCGACACGGGTGACGGCGCGGGGATCCTGACGCAGCTGCCCGACGGGCTCCTGCGCGCGACGGCCGGCTTCCCGCTCCCGCCGCGCGGCCGCTACGGCGTCGCCGTCTGCTTCCTGCCGCAGCTCGCGTCCCGGCGGCGGGAGCTCGAGGCGCTCCTCGAGGGTGCCGTCGCGGGTGAGGGTCAGTCCCTGCTCGGCTGGCGTGACGTCCCCGTCCGCCGCCGGGAGGCGGGGGCGACCGCGCAGCTGCACGCGCCGGTCATCCGCCAGCTCTTCGTCGGCGCCGCCGACGGCCTCGACGCCGACGCCTTCGAGCGCAAGCTGTACGTGGTCCGGCGCGTCGCGGAACGCGCGGCGGGGCGCGACCTGGTCGTCCCGAGCTGCTCCGCACGCACGATCGTCTACAAGGGGATGCTGAGCGCCCCGCAGCTACCGCGCTACTTCCCGGATCTCGGCGACGAGCGGTTCGCGACCGCCGTCGCGCTCGTGCACTCGCGCTTCAGCACGAACACCTTCCCGAGCTGGGAGCTCGCGCACCCGTACCGCCTGATCGCCCACAACGGCGAGATCAACACGCTGCGCGGCAACGTCAACTGGATCCGAGCGCGCGAGTCGCAGCTCGCCTCCGAGCTCTTCGGCGACGACCTCGCGAAGGTGCTGCCCGTGATCCGGCCGGGAGGCTCGGACACGGCGATGCTCGACAACGTCCTCGAGCTGCTCGTGCTCGCAGGCCGGTCGCTGCCGCACGCGCTGATGATGATGGTGCCGGAGGCCTACCGCGGACGACCCGACGTGCCCGAGGAGCTGCTGGGCTTCTACCGCTTCCACGAGTGCCTGACCGAGGCGTGGGACGGCCCCGCCGCGATCGCCTTCACCGACGGGACGCTCGTCGGCGCGACGCTCGACCGAAACGGCCTGCGGCCCGGCCGGTTCATCGAGACGACGGACGGCTGGGTCGTGCTCGCGTCCGAGGCCGGCGTCCTCGACGTCCCCGCCTCGCAGGTGCGGCGCAAGGGCAGGCTGCAGCCGGGGCGGCTCTTCCTCGTCGACCTCGCGCAGGGGCGGATCGTGCCCGACGCCGAGGCGAAGGCCGGGGTCGCCGCGCGTCGGCCGTACGGCGAGTGGTTCGCGCGGCGGCACGTGCGCCTCGCCGACCTGCCGCGCCGCGAGCCGCGCCCGCTTGCCGAGCCGCTCCGACGCCTGCAGCTCGCGTTCGGCTACACCCAGGAGGACATGAAGGTGATGCTGGCGCCGCTCGCCGCGAACGGCGAGGAGGCGGTCGGCTCGATGGGGAACGACACGCCGCTCGCCGTCCTCTCCGACCGGCGCCCGCTCCTCTACTCGTACTTCAAGCAGCTGTTCGCGCAGGTGACGAACCCGCCGATCGACCCGATCCGCGAGGCGATCGTGATGAGCAAGGCGACTCTCGTCGGCGCCGAGCGCAACCTGCTCGACGAGTCGCCGGAGCACGCGCGTCAGCTCGTGATCGACGACCCGGTGCTGCGTGACGAGGAGCTCGAGTCGCTGCGCCAGGTCTCGACCGGCCTCTTCAGGGCGCAGACGCTCGACTTCACGTGGCCGGTCGCCGAGGGGGTGGAGGGGCTCGAGCACGCGCTCGAGCGGCTCCACGCCGAGGCCGACGAGGCGCTCGCCGGCGGCGCGAACGTGCTCGTCCTGTCGGATCGCGCCGTCGGACGGGAGCGCGTCGCGATGCCGTCGCTGCTCGCGACGTCGTCCGTTCACCACCACCTCGTCCGCGCCGGAACACGGCTCCAGGCCGGGCTCGTCGTCGAGTCCGGCGAGCCGCGGAGCGTGCAGAGCGTGGCGACCCTGATCGGGTACGGGGCGTCCGCCGTCAACCCGTACCTGATGCTCGCGACCGTGCGCGACCTCGTCCCGCGCGATGATGCTGAACGGCGCGCGATCGCCGCGGTGTCGAAGGGCCTCCTGAAGACGATCTCGAAGATGGGCATCTCGACGCTCTCGTCCTACTGCGGCGCGCAGGTCTTCGAGGCCGTCGGGCTCTCGGCCGAGCTCGTCGAGCGGCACTTCACCGGGACGCCGTCGCGCATCGGCGGCATCGGCCTCGCCGAGCTCGCCGAGGGCGCGCTCGCCCGGCACGCACGCGCGTACCCGGAACGTGACGAGCTGCTGCCGGTGGTCGGCCTCTACGCGTGGCGGCGCGGCGGCGAGCACCACCAGTGGAACCCGGACACGATCGCGCTCCTCCAGCACGCCGTGCGCGGCGGCGGCCGGCCGACGTACCAGCAGTTCGCGGCGACGGTGAACGCCGACTCCGCCCGCCGCTCCACGTTGCGCGGCTTGCTCCGCTTCCGCGAGCGCGACCCGATTCCGCTCGACGAGGTCGAGCCTGCGGCCGAGATCGTGAAGCGCTTCTCGACGGGCGCGATGTCGCTCGGGTCGCTGTCGCGCGAGGCGCACGAGACGCTCGCCGTGGCGATGAACCGGATCGGCGGCCGCTCGAACACCGGCGAGGGCGGCGAGGACCCGGAGCGGTTCGGCGACGAGCGCCGGTCGAGGATCAAGCAGGTCGCCTCCGGGCGCTTCGGCGTCAACATCGACTACCTCGCGAACGCCGACGAGCTGCAGATCAAGATGGCGCAGGGCGCGAAGCCGGGCGAGGGCGGTCAGCTGCCCGGCCACAAGGTCGATCCGTACATCGCATCGATCCGGTTCACGACGCCGGGCGTGGGCCTGATCTCGCCGCCGCCGCACCACGACATCTACTCGATCGAGGACCTGAAGCAGCTGATCTACGACCTCCGCTGCGCGAACCCCGTGGCGCGCGTGTCCGTGAAGCTCGTCGCCGAGGTCGGCGTCGGGACGATCGCGGCGGGCGTCGCGAAGTGCGGCGCCGACCACGTGCTCGTCTCCGGGCACGACGGCGGCACGGGCGCCTCGCCGATCTCCTCGATCCTGCATGCCGGGATCCCGTGGGAGATCGGCCTGGCGGAGACGCAGCAGACGCTCGTCCTGAACGGGCTGCGCTCGCGGATCTTCGTGCAGACCGACGGCCAGCTGAAGAC
Source organism: Gaiellaceae bacterium (assembly GCA_035763525.1). Lineage (GTDB taxonomy): Bacteria > Actinomycetota > Thermoleophilia > Gaiellales > Gaiellaceae > PALSA-600. The sequence continues at coordinate 49,718 of DASUAX010000075.1, read as the reverse complement.
GGGCCGTGACGTCGTGGTCGCCGCGCTGCTCGGCGCCGACGAGATGGGGTTCGCGACGGCGCCGCTGATCGCGACGGGCTGCGTGATGATGCGCGCCTGTCACCTGAACACGTGCCCCGTCGGCGTCGCGACACAGGACCCGGAGCTGCGACGGCGCTTCCGCGGCAAGCCGGAGCACGTCGTCGAGTACTTCTTCCACGTCGCCGACGACGTCCGGGAGATCATGGCGTCGCTCGGGATCGCGCGCTTCGACGATCTCGTCGGCCGCGTCGACCTGCTCGAGGCCGACGAGGCGCTCTCGCACTGGCGTACGCGCGGCATCGACCTGACCCATTTGCTGCGTGCGCCTGACGTGCCGGCCGGAACGCCGCTCCGGCGCACCGAGGCGCAGGCGTCGCCGCTCCAGGGCGCGCTCGACCATCGGTTGATCGCAGCCGGCGGCGGCACGTTCGCCGTACGGAACACGGACCGCACGGTCGGAGGCTTGCTCTCACACCATGTGACGAGGCACGGCCTGCGAGAGGAACGACGGTACGAGCTGCACGGCTCCGCCGGGCAGTCGTTCGGCGCGTGGCTCGCACCGGGACTCGAGCTGACGCTCGTCGGGGACGCGAACGACTACGTCGGCAAGGGGCTCTCGGGCGGAGTGCTCGCGCTGCGGCCGGCCGAGGACGCTGCGTTCCGCGCCGAGGAGAACGTGATCGCGGGGAACACCGTGCTGTACGGCGCGACGGCGGGCCGCGCGTTCTTCCGCGGCCTCGCCGGCGAGCGTTTCGCCGTGCGCAACTCCGGTGCGTCCGCGGTCGTCGAGGGCGTCGGCGACCACGGCTGCGAGTACATGACCGGCGGCCGCGTCGTCGTGATCGGCCCCACCGGGCGCAACTTCGCGGCGGGCATGAGCGGCGGCCTCGTCTACGTGCTCGATCTCGACGCAGCGGCGTGCAACACGCAGACCGTGGGCCTGGAGCCGCTCGACGCCCGCGACGAGGAGACGGTGCGCGGCCTGCTCGTCGAGCACGCGGCGCGGACGGGCTCGACGGTCGCGTCGGCGCTGCTGGCATCGTGGGCGCCGGCGCGCTTCACGAAGGTGCTGCCGCACGACTACCGCGCGGTCCTCGACCAGCCGCTCTCGGCCGGCGGCATCGGCTTCGTCACGCGCGAGACCGAGGGAGCTGCAGCCTGATGGGCCGCATCGGTGCGTTCAAGCAGGTGGCGCGCGCGGAGGCGCCGGAGCGCGACCCGGGCCTGCGGGTCGGCGACCTGCGGGAATTCGTCGGCACGCTGCCGCTCACGGAGCTGCGCGAGCAGGCGTCGCGTTGCATGGAGTGCGGCGTCCCCTTCTGTCACAACGGCTGTCCGCTCGGGAACCTGATCCCGGACTGGAACGACCTCGTCTACCGCGACTCGTGGCGTGAGGCGCTCGATCAGCTGCATCGCACGAACAACTTCCCCGAGCTCACCGGCCGGCTCTGCCCGGCGCCGTGCGAGGCGGCGTGCGTGCTCGAGATCGAGGAGGGGAACGCGGTGGCGATCAAGCAGGTCGAGCGCGCGATCGTCGACCGCGGCTGGGACGAAGGCTGGATCGTGCCACGGCCGCCCGCGCGGCTCACCGGACGCAGCGTCGCGATCGTCGGGTCGGGCCCCTCGGGGCTCGCGTGCGCACAACAGCTCGCGCGCGCCGGGGAGCGGGTGGTCGTCTACGAGCGGGACGAGGCCGCGGGCGGGCTCGTGCGTTTCGGGGTTCCGGAGTTCAAGATCGAGAAGCACCTCGTCGAGCGGCGCGTCGACCAGTTGCGCGCCGAGGGCGTGGAGCTCCGGCTCGGCGTGGAGGTGACGTCGCTCGAGGAGCTCGCCGAGTACGACGCGGTCGTGCTCGCCGTGGGCGCGCGGGTGCCCCGCGACCTGCCGGTGCCGGGTCGCGAGCTCGACGGCGTGCGTTTCGCGATGGAGTACCTCTACGACCGCCAGCGACGGACGGGCGCGATCTCGGCCGCCGGCAAGCACGTGGTCGTCGTGGGCGGAGGCGACACGGGCGCCGATTGCGTGGGGCATGCGCATCGCGAGGGCGCGGCCTCGGTGACGCAGATCGAGCTCGTGGGCGAGCCGCCCGCGTCCCGGCCCGACGACCTGACGCCGTGGCCGGCGTGGCCGATGAAGCTGCGCACGTCGTACGCGTTGAAGGAGGGCGGCGAACGAGACTTCTCCGTCTCGACGACGCACCTGTCGGGTGCAGGCCGCGTCGAGCGCATCCACTGGCAGCGGAACAGCGGCCGCCCTCCGTTCGAGCCCGTGCCGGGCACGGAAGAGGAGCATCCGGCCGACCTCGTGCTGCTCGCGATGGGGTTCACCGGGCCGGAGCCCGGGCTCGTCGAGCAAGCGGGCGGGGGCGTCTTCGTCACCGGCGACGCGCGGCGTGGCCAGTCGCTGATCGTGTGGGCGATCGCCGAGGGCCGCCGTACGGCCGACGAGGTCCGTGCGTACCTCGACGACGCTTTCGTTTCTGTAGCCGATGCCGGCCGGGCGAAGTACACTGCGGCGCGATGAAGCGCACGATGAACGAGGTTCACGACGAGGGCTGCGCGGTCGCGCTGACGGCCGAGATCGTCGCGACGAAGTGGACGCCGCTGATCGTCCACGATCTGTCGGAGGGCCCGCGGCGGTTCATGCAGCTCGAGCACGCCTGCCCCGGCATCAGCCCGCGCACCCTCTCGGAGCGGCTCGACATGCTCGAGCAGCACGGAGCGATCGTCCGGCGCAGCTATCCGGAGTCGCCGCCGCGCGTCGAGTACGAACTGACCGACAAGGGACGCGCCCTCCTGCCGATCGTCCGCGAGATGCGCAAGTTCGGCCACGCCTGGCTCGTGCCGGCGCCGCGCAGGCGCCGCACGGCCGCCTCGACCGTCTAGCGGCTGGCGTCGCCGCCGTCATGCCGGCCGTGCGAGAGTTCGGCGGGTCATGACCGTGACGGCGCGTCGGGTAGTGCCGCTCGTGGTGCTCCTGGCCGTCGCAGCCGGCGTCGGCGCGGGCTCCGCGCAGCCCTCGCGCGCGATCAGGTACGGGATCCAGGACGACGCCTGGCTCCAGTTCGGGCCGGGCACGCTGGACCAGCGCCTCGCGACGTTCAAGCGGCTCGGCGTGCCGCTCGTGCGCTTCACGCTCCGCTGGAACGAGGTCGCCGCGCGCCGGCCGCGGAACCCGGCCTCGCCACGCGACCCGTCCTACGACTGGCGCGGACCGGACCGGATCCTCCGCGGCCTTCGCCGTCACGGCCTGACGCCCGTTCTCACGCTGCTCGGGACGCCCGCCTGGGCGAACGGCCGCCGCCCGCCGAACTACGCGCCGACGCGCCCCCGCTACATCCGGGCCTTCGCCCGCGCCGCCGCGAGACGGTACCCGTGGGTCCGCTACTGGCTGATCTGGAACGAGCCGAACAAGCCGCTGTGGCTGCGGCCGACGCGCGCGTCGATCTACGTCCGGCATCTGCTCAACCCCGCGTACGAGGCGATCCACGCGGTGCTTCCGCACGCCCGCGTCGGCGGCGGCGTGACGGCGCCGCGCGGCGGGTTGGGCGGCGTCGCGCCGGTCAGGTGGATCCACGGGATGGCCACAGCCCATGCGAAGCTCGACGCCTACGCCCATCATCCCTATCCGCTGCGCCCGAACGAGACGCCTTCCAGCGGCGGCTGTCGGAACTGCCCGTCGATCACGATGGCGACGCTCCCGAAGCTGCTCATCCTCGTCCGCCGCGCCTTCGGGCCGAAGCCGGTCTGGCTGACCGAGTACGGCTACCAGACGAACCCTCCGGACACGTTCCTCGGCGTCTCTCCGCGCAGGCAGGCGACGCTTCTGTCACTGGCGGCGATGCGCGCGTGGCGGCTCGCGCGGGTGACGATGCTGATCCAGTACCTCTACCGCGACGAGCCCGTGCTGAGCCGCTTCCAGACCGGGCTCGTGTTCGTGGACGGGCGGCTGAAGCCCTCGCTCCAGGGGTTCGAGCTGCCGTTCGCCGAGATGCGGCGGGTCGGCTTCGAGACGACGGTCTGGGGACAGGTCCGCGGTGGACGGCCCGGGCGGAAGCGGTACCGGCTGGAGGTGCTCCGGCGGAGCCGGTGGAAGCCGGTCGGGCACGACCGGCTGACGAACGAGTCGGGCGTCTTCATCCGGCGGATTCGCCTGAAGCGCGGTGCGCTGCTCCGGATCCGGGTTCCGCCGGGGAAGCGCTTCAGCCTCCAGCTGCGGATCCGCTGACCCTCAGTCGCGGGCCATCGCCCGCGCCACCGCCTCCCGCTGCGCGAGTGCCCGGTCGACCGCGTTCACGACCGCCCGCAGCGACGCCGTGACGATGCTCGGATGGAGGCCGACGCCCCAGACCGGCTCGTCGTCGACCTCCGCCTCGATGTAGGCGGCGGCGGTCGCGTCGGCCGCCGCGCTGAGCGCGTGCTCGTGGTAGTCGCGGATGCGGACCTCGATCCCGAAGCCGCGTGCCACGGCGTCGACGAGCGCGTCGATCGGGCCGTTGCCGGCGCCCTCGATCGTCTGCGCGACTCCGCCGACGGCCACTTCCGCGACGACGCGGTCCTCGTCGCCCGAACGGTGCTCGTACGAGACGAGCTCGTACGGCGCTGTGACGGCGAGGTAGCGCTCGTGGAAGAGCGCCAGCAGCTCGTCGGCGGTCAGCTCGCCTCCGCGCAGGTCGGTCACCGCCTGCACCTCGCGCGCGAAGTCGACCTGGAGCCCACGCGGCAGCTCGAGGTGATGCTCCGTCTCCATCAGGTAGGCGACGCCCCCCTTCCCCGACTGCGAGTTGACGCGGATGATCGCCTCGTACGTGCGCCCGAGGTCCTGCGGGTCGATCGGCAGGTACGGCACGTCCCACACCTCCGAGCCCGACCGCTGCTGTGCGTACATCCCCTTCTTGATCGCGTCCTGGTGCGACCCCGAGAACGCGGTGTAGACGAGCTCGCCCACCCAGGGATGCCGCGGGTGGACGGGCAGCTCGTTGCACTCCTCGACGACATGCCGCGCCTCGTCGAGCTGCGACAGGTCGAGCCGCGGGTCGACGCCTTGCGTCAGCAGGTTGAGCGCGAGCGTGATCAGGTCGACGTTTCCCGTTCGCTCGCCGTTCCCGAACAGCGTCCCCTCGACCCGGTCGGCCCCCGCCATCAGGCCGAGCTCGGCCGTTGCGACCGCCGTCCCGCGGTCGTTGTGCGGATGCACGCTGAGCACGATCGCGTCGCGAGCCGAGAACTGCCGCTGGAACCACTCGATCCGGTCCGCGTACACGTTCGGAGGGAACGCCTCGACCGTCGTCGGCAGGTTCACGATCATCGGCTCGGCCGCCGTCGGCTGCCACACCGCCGTCACCGCCTCGCAGATCGCGAGCGCAAGCTCGAGCTCGGTGCCATGGAAGCTCTCCGGCGAGTACTCGAAGACGACCTGCGTGTCGGTCTCGCCGGCCAGTTCCTGCACGAGCTCGGTCCCGCGCACCGCGAGGTCGACGATCCCCGCCTCGTCGAGGCGGAAGACGACGCGGCGTTGGGTCGTCGACGTCGAGTTGTAGAGGTGCACGATCGCACGGCGTGCTCCTTCGATCGCCTCGAATGTCCGCTCGATCAGCTCCGGCCGTGCCTGGGTGAGCACGGCGATCGTCGTGTCCGCCGGGATCCGCTCCTCCTCGACGAGCTTGCGGACGAAGTCGAAGTCGGCCCTGGAGGCCGCCGGGAAGCCGACCTCGATCTCCTTCACGCCGAGCCGCACGAGCAGGTCGAACATGCGCTGCTTGCGCTGCGGGTCCATCGGCTTGACGAGGGCCTGATTCCCGTCGCGCAGGTCGGTCGAGCACCAGACGGGGGCACGGTCGACGACACGGTCCGGCCAGGTGCGGTCCGGCAACGAGACGGTCTGGTACGGGCGGTACTTCCAGTACGGCATGGACATGGTCAGGATCCTCCGAAGGGCGTGGCTCTCCCGGCGGTGCGGGTTACGCGGAACGGGTATGTCGCGAGCACGCCTCCCCTAACGGGGAAGGATCAGGCCGAGCGCGAGCGAGATGAGGCGCAGGGCGGGCATCGCTTCAAAAACCATAGCGGCAGGCAGAAGCGAAAGCAACTTTCACAATTGAAGCTTGACAGTCGCCCACTTCACCGGCACACTCGGACGACCGTGAACGACGACGCGCGCACGCTCGAGCTCGTACCGCCCCTGCGGGCGCAGCTCGCTGCGCTCGTCATGCTGATCATCGTCGTTCTCCTCATTCTCCCCCTCTAGGGGGAGATGTCGCTCACGCGGCCGTGGACGCCGCACACGTCGACCGAATCGCAGGAGTAGTGCGCACGCAGTGCGCCGACGGAGGAGTGAAGGAGGCTTTCGATGACCAAGACCGTTGCATGTCTCGCCGGGGACGGTGTCGGCCCCGAGCTGATGGCCGCCGCGACGCGGGCCCTCGACCGCGTCGCGGCGCTGCACCACTTCGAGCTCGACGACCGCCACCTGCCGTTCGCGGGCGAGGCCGTGACGCGGTCGGGCCACCCGTTGCCGCCCGAGACGCGCGCCGGCTATCGCGACGTCGATGCGATCCTCGTCGCGTCACCCGACGAGCCCGCCTTCGCGGGCGTCAAGGCCGATCTGCACCTCGCCTGGCGCGCGGCGCGCGTTCACGTCGACCCGACGCACGACGTCGTCGTCGCCGGTCCCGTCGGCGAGTGGGCGAACGCGACGGCGCTCGCGCGCGCGTTCTCGTGCGCCGCCTCGCGCCGTGGCCGCATCAGGGTCGTCGGCCGGTCGCCGGCTTGGCGGGACGCCGTCGGCGAGGAGCGCGCCCGCTGGGACGGGCTCGACGTCGAGGAGGCCACGCTCGGCGAGACGCTCGTGCGCCTCGGCGAGGACGCGACGTCGCTCGACGTCGTCGTCACGGAGGCTCACCTCGTCGATGCGCTCGTCGACGCCGCCGCCGCCTTCGCGGGCTCGGACGCAGTCGTCGCGCACGCCTGGCTTCCCGACGAGGGACCGGGCGTGTTCGCGCCGGGCCGCACCGCCTCGGACGACGTCGCCGGCTTCGGCGTCGTCGACCCGACGGGGATGCTGCTCGCGACGTCGCTGATGCTGGCCGAGGGCCTCGAGCGGCGCTCCGCCTCCCGCACGCTCGAGCGTGCCGTGGGGATCGCCGCGGACCGCAACGGCCACACCGACACCCGCGCCTTCACCGATGCCGTCATCGACCTCCTCCCGCAGTCCCGCACCGACTTCGAGCTCTTCGACGGAGCGTGGCGGTGACGACGAGCTCCCGCATGCTCGGCTCGGACGCGATCCTGCGCGCGCTCGAGCACGAGGGCGTGGACGTCGCCTTCGGGATCCCGGGCGGCGCGATCCTGCCGACCTACGACGCGCTGGCGCGCGGCACGACCGTGCGCCACGTGCTCGCGCGCCACGAGCAGGGCGCCGGGCACATGGCGGAGGGCTATGCCCGCGCGTCGGGCCAGGTCGGCGTCGCGATCGCGACGTCCGGGCCGGGGGCGACCAACCTCGTGACGGCGATCGCGGACGCGTGGATGGACTCGACGCCGGTCGTCTTCGTCACCGGCCAGGTGAAGTCGAGCCTGATCGGCACCGACGCCTTCCAGGAGGTCGACATCACCGGCATCACGATGCCGATCGTCAAGCACTCCTGGCTCGTGCAGGACGTCGAGGAGCTGCCCGGCGTGATGAAGGCCGCGTTCCACGTCGCCCGCACCGGGCGGCAGGGGCCGGTGCTCGTCGACGTCGCCAAGGACGTTCAGGAGGCCGAGCTCGACTTCGCCTACCCGGAGGAGGTCGATCTCCCGGGCTGGCGGCCGCCGCGCAAGGTGCACCCGCGCCAGCTGCGTGCCGCCGCCGAGGCGATCGCCGCGGCCGAGCGCCCGATCGTCTACGCCGGCGGCGGCGTGCTGAACGCCGACGCGTGCGCGGAGCTGCGCGCGCTCGTCGAGGCGGCGGAGCTGCCCGCGGTCGTGACGCTGATGGGGAAGAGCTGCCTGCCGGACTCGCACCCGCTGAACTACGGCGCGCCCGGGATGCACGGCTCCAAGTACGCGAACTGGGCGCTCAACAAGGCAGATCTCGTGATCGCGGTCGGCTCCCGCTTCGACGACCGCGTCACCGGCAAGGTCTCGGCCTTCGCACCCGGCGCGAAGGTGATCCATTTCGACATCGACGCCGCGGAGGTGGGGAAGATCCGCCACGCGGAGATCCCGGTCGTGGGGCCGCTGAAGCTCGCGCTCGCGCAGCTGACGCACGAGCTGAAGGCACTCGAGCGGAGCGGCCACGAGCCGTGGCTGCGGCAGCTCGAGGAGTGGCGCGAGCGCTTCCCGTTCCGCTACGCGAAGGCCGACGGCCTCCTGAAGCCGCAGACGGCCGTCGAGGCGCTGCGCGACGCGGCCGCCGGGCTCGACGAGGACGTGATCTGGACGACCGGAGTCGGCCAGCATCAGATGTGGGCGATGCAGTACCTCGTCTGCGACCGGCCACGGTCGTTCATCACGTCGGGCGGGCTCGGGACGATGGGGTATGGGCTCCCGGCCGCGATCGGCGCGAAGGCCGCGCGGCCCGACGCCACCGTCGTCTGCGTCGACGGCGACGGCTGCTTCCAGATGACGTGCCAGGAGCTCGCGACAGCGTCGCTCGAGCGGCTGCCGATCGTCACCGTCGTGCTCAACAACGGCTGGCTCGGGATGGTGCGCCAGTGGCAGGAGATGTTCTACGAAGAGCGTTTCGCCGAGACGCACCTCACGCACTCGGTGCCGGACTACGCGCAGCTCGCCGAGGCGTACGGGTGCGCCGGGTTCACCGTCGAGAGCGAGGCCGATCTCGAGGAGGCGCTCGCCGCCGCGTTCGCAGCGGGTCGCAGCGCCGTCGTCGACGTCCGTTGCGACCCGGAGGAGAAGTGCTTCCCGATGGTCCCCGCCGGCGCCGCCGCCGTCGACGTGATCGAGGCGCCGGAGCCGGAGGCGGTCGGCGCGTGAGCACCCACACGCTCAGCGTCCGACTCGAGAACAAGCCCGGTGCGCTCGCGCGGGTCTCGCAGCTCTTCTCGCGGCGCGGCTACAACATCCAGAGCCTCGCGGTCGGGCCGACCGAGCGCGCCGACATCTCGCGTCTGACGCTGCGCGTCGACTGCAGCGAGCACTCGCTCGAGCAGATCGAGAAGCAGATGCACAAGCTCGTGAACGTCCTTCGCGTCACCGAGCTGAAGCCCGACGAATCGCTCGAGCGCGAGCTGGCTCTCGTCACCGTCAGGGTCGCGCCCGACCGTCGCGGCGAGCTCGTGTCGCTCGGGCGTGCGGCGGGAGCCTCCGTCGCCGACATCGGCCGCGACGCGATCACCTTCGAGCTCGTCGGCCGCCCCGACGAGGTCGAGTCGTTCGAGGAGCTCGTCCGCCCGTACGGCGTCCGCGAGCTCGTCCGCACCGGCCGCATCGGCCTCCACCGGCCGAGTCGAACCTCAACCGAAAGGAACCGATAAACGATGGCCGAGATCGTCAAGCAGGGAAACGTCGAGCTTCTCGACGGGAAGGTCGCGGTGCTCGGCTACGGCAGCCAGGGCCATGCCCACGCGCTCAACCTGGCCGAGTCGGGCGTCGACGTCGTGGTGGGCCTGCGCGAGGGGAGCCGGTCGTGGGCGGCTGCGGAGGAAGCGGGGCTCGCCGTCACGACGGCCGCCGACGCGGTCAAGGGGGCGCAGCTCGTCGCCTTCCTCGTCCCCGACGGTGCGCAACCCTCGCTCTTCGAGGAGGTCGCGCCGAGCCTCGAGCCCGGCGCCGCTCTCCTCTTCGCGCACGGCTTCAACGTCCACTACGGGCGCATTGCAGCCCCGGCGGGCCACGACGTGATCATGGTCGCGCCGAAGGGCCCCGGCCACGTGGTGCGCCGCCTCTACACCGAGGGCTACGGCACGCCGGCGGTCGTCGCGGTCGCGCAGGACGCGTCGGGCCACGCGCGCGAGCTCGCGTTCGCGTACGGAGCCGCGATCGGCGCGGCGCGCGCCGGCATGGTCGAGACGTCGTTCGAGGAGGAGACCGAGACCGATCTCTTCGGCGAGCAGACGGTGCTGTGCGGCGGCGTCACGCAGCTGATCCAGCTCGGCTTCGAGACGCTCGTCGAGGCGGGGTACCAGCCGGAGGTCGCCTACTACGAGTGCCTGCACGAGCTCAAGCTGATCGTCGACCTGATCTGGGAAGGCGGGATCGAGCGCATGCACTACTCGATCTCCGACACGGCCGAGTACGGCTCGCACGCCGTCGGCCCCAAGGTGGTCGACGAGCACGTGCGCGAGAACATGCGCGCGGTGCTCGCGTCGATCCGCGACGGGTCGTTCGCGCGCGAGTGGGTCGCCGAGATGGACCGCGGCCAGCCGGTGCTCGAGGAGAAGCGGCGCGAGCTCGCGGCGACGCAGATCGAGCAGGTCGGTGCGCGGCTCCGTGAGCTGAACGTCAAGGTCGAGACATCGACGGTTTCGTGAGCGTCTATTCGCGCACGCACCCGGCGAAACGGCAGAGCGCGGCACTGACCGACGGCGTCGACCGTGCGCCGGCACGCGCGATGCTGAAGGGCGCCGGCTTCACCGACGACGACCTGGCGAAGCCGCTGATCGGCGTCGCGACGACGTGGATCGAGACGATGCCGTGCAACCTGAACCACCGGCTGCTCGCCCGTTACGTGAAGCAGGGGATCAGGCTCGCGGGCGGCACGCCGCTCGAGTTCAACACGATCTCCGTGTCGGACGGCGTCTCGATGGGCACGGCGGGCATGCGCGCGTCGCTCGTCTCCCGTGAGGTGATCGCCGACTCGATCGAGCTCGTCGCGCGCGGTCACCTGTTCGACGGGCTCGTCTGCATCGTCGGCTGCGACAAGACGATCCCGGCCGCGGTGATGGCGCTGGCGCGCCTCGACCTGCCGGGGCTCGTGCTCTACGGCGGCTCGATCGCGCCCGGGCGCTACCGCGGCAAGGACGTCACGATCCAGGACGTGTTCGAGGTCGTCGGCGCGCACGCCGCGGGTACCGCCACCGACGGCGAGGTGCACGCGCTGGAGAGCGCGGCGTGCCCCGGCGCCGGAGCGTGCGGCGGCATGTACACCGCGAACACGATGGCGACCCTGCTCGACTTCCTCGGCGTCAGCGCCCCCGGCCTGAACGAGATCCCGGCGGCGCATCCGGCCAAGCCGCGCGCCGCGGTGAAAGCGGGTGAGCTCGCGACCAGGCTGGTGCTCGAGGACACGCGTCCGTCGAGCATCCTCACCCGCAAGGCGTTCGAGAACGCGATCGCCGCGATCGCCGCGACGGGCGGCTCGACGAACGGGGTCCTCCACCTGCTCGCGATCGCAGCCGAGGCAGGCGTCGAGCTGACCATCGACGACTTCGACTCGATCTCGGCGCGCACGCCGATCGTCGCCGACATCAAGCCGGGCGGCCGCTACGTCGCCACCGACCTGTTCCGCGCGGGCGGCGTGGGCCTCGTCGCGCGCGAGCTCGTCGAGGCCGGGATCGCGCACGCCGACGTCCGCGGTGTCGACGGCCGCACGCTCGCAGAGGTGGCGGCCGCCGTGCACGAGCGGCCGGGGCAGGACGTCGTCCTCTCCTGGGACGACCCGCTCAAGCCCACGGGCGGCCTTGCGATCCTGCGCGGCAACCTCGCACCGGAGGGCTGCGTCGTGAAGCTCGCGGGGCACGAGCGGCTGCACCACCGTGGGCCGGCGCGCGTGTTCGACTCGGAGGAGGCGTGCTTCGCCGCCGTCAAGGCGCGGTCGATCGTCCCGGGAGACGTCATCGTCATCCGCTACGAAGGGCCCGCCGGCGGACCGGGGATGCGCGAGATGCTGCACGTGACGGCGGCGCTCGTCGGCGAGGGGCTCGGCGACGAGGTGGCGCTCGTCACCGACGGCCGCTTCTCCGGAGCGACGCACGGCCTGATGGTCGGGCACGTGGCGCCGGAGGCCTTCCACGGCGGCCCGATCGCGCTGCTCCGCGACGGCGACACCATCGTGCTCGACGTCGAGGCGCGACGGCTCGACGCGGACGTGGACGACGCGGAGCTCGAGCGGCGGCGTGCCGAGTGGCGGCAGCCCGAGCCGCGTCACACGAGCGGCGTCTTCGCGAAGTACGCGGCCACGGTCGGCTCCGCGTCCGAAGGGGCGCGGACTTGAGCGCTGTCGGTCTGCGCTGCCGCGTCTGCGAGTCGCAGTACCCGACGCTCGCGACCGGCTCGTGCGTGCGCTGCTTCGGCCCGCTCGAGCCGGTGTACGACTGGGCGACGATCAGCGTCAGCCGCGAGCAGGTCGAGGCGGGGCCGCGCTCGCTCTGGCGTTACGCGCCGCTGCTGCCGGTCGAGCCGCCCGCCGACGCCGCGGCCGGGCCGGGATGGACGCCGCTCGTCCCGGCGCCGCGCCTCGCGCGCGAGCTCGGCGTGGGCGAGGTGTTCCTCAAGCTCGATCACTGCAACCCGACACACTCGTTCAAGGACCGCGTGGTCGCGGTCGCGGCGGCGAAGGCGCGCGAGGCCGGGCTCGAGACGCTCGCCTGTGCCTCGACCGGCAACCTCGGCAACGCGGTTGCCGCGCGCGCCTCGTCGCTGGGGCTCCGGTCGGTCGTGCTCTACCCGGCGACGACCGAGCCGGAGAAGCTACGGGCGACCGCCGTGTACGGCGGCGAGATGGTCGCGGTGCGCGGCTCCTACGACGACTGCAGCCGCCTGGTCGTCGAGCTGTCGGGCGAGCTCGACTGGGCGTTCGTGAACGTCAACCTGCGCGCCTACTACGCGGAAGGGTCGAAGACGCTCGCGTTCGAGATCGCCGAGCAGCTCGGCTGGGAGCTGCCCGACGCGGTTGTCGCGCCGATCGCCTCCGGCTCCCTCTTCACGAAGCTCTGGCAGGGGTTCGAGCAGCTGCAGCGCGTCGGGCTCGTCGAGGGCACGCTGCCGCGCCTGCACGGTGGGCAGGCGGTGGGCTGCTCGCCCGTCGCAGCCGCCTACGCGGAGGAGCGTGCGGTCACGCCGGTGCGGCCGGCGACGGTCGCTCAGTCGCTCGCGATCGGCGCGCCCGCCGACGGAGACCTCGCCGTCGCCACCGCGCGCGCCTCGGGCGGCGCGATCCACGCCGTGGCCGAGGACGACGTCGGCGAGAACATGGCACTGCTCGCCGGCTCGACCGGCGTCTTCGGCGAGACCGCCGCCGGCGTCACCGTCGGCGCTCTCCGCGGCGCGGTCGCCTCCGGCGCGCTCGGCGGGCGCGACCGGGTCGTCGTGCTCGTCACCGGCACCGGGCTGAAGACGCCCGACGTCGCGCCGGCGCGCGAGCCGGCCGAGATCGCGCCCGACGTCGACGTGCTGCTCGACGAGCTCGGGGTGGCGGCATGAAGATCGTGTGCCTGCCGGGTGACGGGATCGGCCCGGAGGTCGCCGCGCAGGCGCTGCGCGTCCTCCGGGAGCTGCCGCTCGACGCCGAGGTCGCGGAGCTGCCGTTCGGCGGCGCTGCGATCGACGCGAGCGGCGAGCCGCTTCCCGCCCGGACGCTCGCCGCGTGCCGCGAGGCCGACGCCGTCCTGCTCGGCGCCGTCGGGGGGCCGCAGTGGGAGCCGGGGCACGCCGAGTCGGGGCTGCTCGCGCTACGGCGGGAGCTCGACGTGTACGCCAACCTGCGACCTGCGGGCGACCTGCTCGTCGTGCGCGAGCTCGTCGGCGGCCTCTACTTCGGCGCGCGCGGCGTGCGCGACGACGGGACCGTCTTCGACACGTGCGAGTACCACCCCGCGCAGGTCGAGCGCGTCGCGCGGCGTGCGTTCGAGCTCGCCCGCGCGCGCCGCGGCTCGCTCGTGTCGGTCGACAAGGCGAACGTGCTCGACACGTCCCGTCTGTGGCGCCGCGTCGTCACCGAGGTCGCCAGGCAGTATCCGGACGTGGAGGTGCGCCATGCGCTCGTCGACAGCTTCGCGATCGAGATCGCGTTGCAGCCGGAGACCCTCGACGTCGTCCTGACCGAGAACATGTTCGGCGACATCCTCAGCGACCTCGCGTCCGGCTTGCTCGGCGGTCTCGGCGTTGCCGCCTCGGCGAGCCTCGGCGACGAGGGGCCGGGGGTCTTCGAGCCGATCCACGGCTCCGCGCCGGACATCGCGGGCACCGGCGTCGCGAACCCGACGGCGATGCTGCGCTCGCTCGCGCTGCTGCTCGAGCACGCGGCCGACCGCGTCGAGCTCGCGCGCGCCGTCCGGGCGGCGGTCGACGCGGCGCTCGTGCGCGCTCCGACGCGCGACGTCGGCGGCGAGGCGACCACGGTCGAGTTCGCCGACGAGGTGCTGCGCTCGCTCGAGGTGGCGGTCTCGTGAGCACGGTCGGCTACCCGGGGCCGCGGGGCAGCCACAGCGACGCCGCCGCTGCGGTGCTCGCGCCCGCCGCGACGGCAGTCGACCTGCCGAGCTTCCACGCGGTCGTCGAGGCGGCGAGCGCTGCCGACGTCGCGCTCGGGGTGCTGCCGATCGAGAACTCGCTGATCGGCCCGATCGCCGAGACGCACGACCTGCTCTACCGCGCGCCGCTCTCGATCGTGCGTGAGGCGACCTTGCCGATCGTCCACCACGTGCTCGGCCTACCGGGGGCGTCGCTCGAGCGTGCGACTGTCGCCCGTTCGCACCCGGCCGCGTTCGACCAGTGCCGCGACCTCCTGCGCACGCACGAGGTGCGGCAGATTCCCGCGGCGACGACTGCCGACGCCGCGCGTGAGGTGGCCGAGCACGGCGACCCGGCTCAGGTCGCGATCGCGAGCTCCGAGGCGGCGGAGACGTACGGGCTCCAGGTGCTCGCCGACGACGTCGGCGACCGGCCGGGCGCCTTCACGCGCTTCGTCGCCCTCGCGCCGTACACGCAGGTCGGGGGCGGCGACGGTTGGCGAACGGCGCTCTCGTTCGTGACCGACCACCGGCCGGGCGCGCTCTACCGCGCACTGGGCGCGCTCGCGCGCGCCGACGTGAACCTGGTGCAGCTCGTCTCGCGGCCGCTCCCCAGCACCACCTTCCGCTACCGCTTCGACGTCGTCCTCGACGGGCACGTGTTCGACGCGCACGTCGGGCCGGCGCTCCGCGAGCTGCGCGGGCTCACCCGCGAGCTGCGCCTCTTCGGCTCCTATGCGGCGGAGAGGAACCGGTGAAGCGCACGCTCTTCCGCAAGATCTGGGACGCGCACCTCGTCGCCGACGGCGGTGACGGGCCGTCGCTCCTCTGGATCGACCTGCACCTCGTGCACGAGGTGACGAGCCCGCAGGCGTTCGAGTCGCTGCGGCTCGCCGGCCGCCGTCTCCGTCGCCCGGACCTGACGGTGGCGACGATGGACCACAACGTCCCCACGACCGAAGGCCCGATCTCCGACCCGCTCGCGAAGCAGCAGCTCCACGCGCTGCAGGTGAACTGCGACGAGTTCGGCGTGCGGCTGTTCCGGACCGGTAGCGGTCGCGAAGGGATCGTCCACGTCATCGGCCCCGAGCTCGGTCTGACGCAGCCCGGGATGACGATCGTCTGCGGCGACAGTCACACGTCGACGCACGGCGCCTTCGGGGCGCTCGCCTTCGGCATCGGCACGTCGGAGGTCGAGCACGTGCTCGCGACGCAGACGCTGCCGCAGAAGCTGCCGCGCACGATGCAGGTCGAGTTCGCCGGCGAGCTCCCGTTCGGGCTGACGGCGAAGGACATGGTGCTTGCCGCGATCGGCGAGCTCGGAGTGTCGGGCGGCCAGGGCCACGTGATCGAGTACACCGGTGCGGCGCTGCGTGCGCTCTCGATGGAGGGCCGGATGACGATCTGCAACATGTCGATCGAGGCGGGAGCCCGCGCCGGGCTCGTCGCGCCCGACGACACGACGCAGGCGTATCTCGAGGGGCGGCCCGCCTTCGTCCCGTCGGACTGGAGCGACCTGCACACGGACGCCGGTGCCGGGTACGACGAGGTGCGCGTCGTCGACGTCTCCCGCCTCGCGCCTCAGGTGACGTGGGGGACGAGCCCCGGCATGGTCGCGTCGATCGAAGACTCGGTCCCCGACCCGTCGGCGTTCGGCGATCCCGACGCACGCGAGGCGGCCGTGCGCGCGCTCCGCTACATGGACCTCGAGCCCGGGACGCCGCTGCGCGAGATCCGGATCGACCGGGTGTTCATCGGCTCGTGCACGAACGCGCGGATCGAGGACCTGCGTGCTGCGGCGCGCGTCGTCGACGGCCGCCGCGTCGCGGAGGGCGTCCACGCGATCGTCGTGCCGGGGTCGGCGCAGGTGAAGCGGCAGGCGGAGGAGGAGGGGCTGCGCGACGTGTTCGAGCGCGCCGGGTTCGAGTGGCGGCGCGCCGGCTGCTCGATGTGCCTCGGCATGAATCCCGACGTGCTGCAGCCCGGCGAGCGCTGCGCGTCGACCTCGAACAGGAACTTCGAGGGCCGCCAGGGCGCCGGCGGGCGCACGCACCTGCTCAGCCCGGCGATGGCGGCGGCGGCCGCGGTCACCGGCCGCTTCGCGGACGTGCGGGAGCTCGTCGCATGAGGCCGCTGCGCTCCGTGACGGGAACGGTCGCGGTGCTCGACCGTGCCGACGTCGACACCGACCAGATCATCCCGAAGCAGTTCCTGAAGCGCATCGAGCGCTCGGGCTACGGCGAGTTCCTCTTCTACGACTGGATGAAGGACCCGGCGTTCGAGCTGCATCGCTATCCCGGGGCGTCGATCCTGCTCGCGGGCCGCAACTTCGGCTGTGGCTCCTCACGCGAGCATGCGGCGTGGGCGCTCGAGGATCACGGCTTCCGGGTCGTGCTCGCGCCGTCGTTCGGCGACATCTTCCGCCAGAACGCGATCAACTCCGGTCTGGCGCCGATCGCGCTCCCGGCCGTGGAGGTCGCGCACGTCAGGCAGGCGGTGGCGGAGCGGAACGAGCTGACGGTCGACCTGGAGCGGCTCGAGCTCTCGCATCCCGACGGGCTGCGCGTCGCGTTCACGTTCGACCGGCACGCGCAGGAGACGCTCGTCGAGGGTCTCGACGATGTAGCGCGCACGTTGCGTCGCGAGGACGAGATCGCCGCATTCGAAGCGGGGATCGCGCCTCGGTTCGATCTCGCGCGCGTCCCCTGAGCGCGGCGCTTGCACGCGGGTCGGCGAAGTTACAGACTGGCGGCCATGGCGCTCCGGCGCGACGCCAAGGTCGACCTGCTCCGCAACGTGCCGCTGTTCCACCGCGTCCCGCGGCGAGAGCTGGCGAGGGTCGCGGCTCTGGCCGAAGAGGTCTCGTACCCGCAAGGGGTCGCGCTGCTGAGGAAGGGAAGCAGGGACGACGGCTTCTTCATCGTCCTGAACGGCGAGGTCGACGTCCGCCAGGGAACGCGCCTGCTGCAGACGCTGAGACGCGGCGGGTTCTTCGGCGAGATCGCGCTGCTGGCCGACGTGACGCGGACCGCAACGGTCACGACGGGCACTCCCGTCGACGCGCTGCGGATCTCCGGCGGCGACTTCAAGAAGCTGCTCCGGGCGTCGCCGACGCTCGCGCTGCGCATCCTCGAGGAGCTCGCGGGCCGGCTGCAGACGACGGCGCTCGCGGGTTGAGGCGCTGTCAGCCCGTGTTGCGCAGCGCCGCGGCGATGCCGGCGATCGAGCGGAGGAGCGGCAGCTGCGCGCTCTCGTCGCCGGCACGGTGGCGGCGGAGGAGCTCGACCTGCAGCGCGTTCATCGGGTCGACGTAGGGGTTGCGCAGCTCGATCGAGCGGCGCAGCATCGGCTGGCGCTCGAGCAGCCGCGCGACGCCGGTCGCCGCGAGCACCCCCGCAACCGCCCGCGCGTGCTCGGCCTCGATCTGCTCGAAGAGCGCGGCGTCGCCGACGAGCCGCAGATAGCCGCGCGCGATCGAGAGGCTCGACTTCGCGAGCGTCATCTCCAGGTTGTCGACGAGCGCGCGCACGAACGGCAGGCGCACATACAGATCGCGCAGCACCGGCGCGTCGACCGACGCGAACGCCGTGCCCACGCCGAACCACGCCGGCAGCAGCACGCGGTTCTGCGTCCACGCGAACACCCACGGGATCGCACGCAGCGAGGCGAGGAACTCCTCGCCGCCGGGTCGTCGGGCCGGCCGTGACGCGATCTCGAGCAGTGCCAGCTCGTCGACGGGCGTGAACGCGCGGAAGAACGCCGGGAAGCGCGGCTCGTCCCAGACGAAGGCGCGGTACGCCTCCCGCGAGAGGCCCGCGAGCCGGTCCAGCACGACGCGGTCCTCCGCCGAAGGCGGTGGGCCGCCCAGCTCCGGGTACGTCGCGAGCAGCGTCCCTGCGAGCGCCGCCTCCAGGTTCCGTCGCGCGAGGCCGCGCAGGCTGTACTTGAACGAGATCGTCTCTCCCTGCTCCGTCACCTTCAGCCGGCCGGGGGGATGACCGGCCGGCTGCGACGCGATCGCCGCGTGCGTCGGCCCCCCGCCGCGGCCCGCGCTGCCGCCCCGGCCGTGGAAGATCGTCAGCTCCACCCCGCGGCGGCGGGCCACGTCCGCCAGCTCCTCCTGCGCGCGGTAGATCGCCCACTGCGCGGCCAGGTAGCCGCCGTCCTTGCCCGAGTCCGAGTACCCGACCATCACCTCCGTCGGCTGCGGGTCGTCGGCGAGCATCCGATCGACGATCGCCGGAGCGGCCGCGAGGTCGTCGACCGTCTCGAAGAGCGGCACCACCCTCAGCTCGGTCAGCGAGCGTGCCCGCTGCACGTCGGCGTGCGACGACGTGCCCGAGACGACCAGCGTGTCCAGCGCGACCTGCCCGTGCACGCGCCGCGCCTCGGCCGCCGCAGCCAGCGCCTCGCGCGCCCGGTCGCCGCCCAGGTCGCGCGCGTGCAGCCGTACGTCGAGCTTCGCGATGTGGAAGCCGAACGTCTCCACCATCCGCTCGAGCCGCGCCACGCGGCCCTCGGCTATCCGGCGCCCGTCGTGGGCACGGAGCGAAGCGGCGATCAGCCGCAGGTCGGCGAGGAGCGCGCTCGCGTCGCGGTAGCCGTCGTTGCCGAGCCGCCACCACATGAACGAGAGCTTCCGCCGGTACGGCTCGAGCTCGTTGCGCGCGCCGATCTCCGCCGCGTAGAACGGGAGCTCCTCGGCGTCCCGCGCGAGCGACGCCTCGAGCTCCGCCGACACCGTCACGAGCGAGCGCGCCGAGGCGATCTCGACCGCCAGGGCTCGCACCTCCATCCGGTAGCGATCGAGCGCGAGCGCCCGCGCCCGCGCCAGAGCCTCTGCGATCGACGCGGGCCCGGCCGCCGGGTTACCGTCCATGTCGCCGCCGATCCACGAGCCGAAGAGAAGCGGCGGCGGCGCGCCGGGAAGCCGCTGCCGCCAGTCGGCGAGCAGGTCGGTTGCGGCGTCCATCAGGCTGTGCTCGAAGAACCAGAGGCCGTGCCGGATCTCGTCGGTGATCCGGAGGCGGTCGTGGCGCACCTCGTCGGTCTGCCAGAGGAGGGTCACCTCCTCGGCGAGCCGAGCCTCGAGCGCCCGCTGCTCCGCCGGCAGGAGCCGCGGGTCGTCGAGAGCGTGCAACGCCTCCGCGATCCGGATGTGGGCGAGCAGGATCGTGCGGCGGGTCGCCTCGGTCGGGTGCGCCGTCAGGACGAGCCGCACGCGAGAGCCGCGCGCGCGATCGGGATCGCCTGCCGCGACGCGGCGAAACGCGTCCTCGAGGGACTCGCGTGCGACGCGGCCGTTCCGCTGGTCCTCGCGCCGCCGCCGCAGGCGGTGCAGCTGCTCGGCGAGGTTCGTCAGCTGGAAGAAGAGGCCGAACGCCCGCAGCACGAGCGCCTGCTCCCGCGCGCCGAGCCCCGCGTCGACGTCGGCGACCGTGCCGTCCCGGCGCGCCGCCTGCGACGCGCGACGGATCCGCTCGACGAGCTCGAGCAGCCAGGCGCCTTCCTGCTCGACGAGCACCTCGCCGAGGACCTGCCCGAGCAGGCGCACGTCCCGGCGGAGCGGCGCAGCGGTGTCGGCCACGTCGAGAAGCTACGACGCGAGGCCGAGCGCGCCGAGCACGTCGGCCGCGTCGGGATCGACGGTGACGACGTGAGGGCCCTCGACGCGCGAGCGCGGCTGCCGTCCCGTCACGACGAGCACCACCTCGGAGCCCGCGTCGACGAGCCCGCCTCGCCGCGCCGTGATCAGCGCGCCCAGCGCCGCGCCGCCGGAGGGGTCGGGAGAGACACCCGTCGTCTCCGAGAGCAGCTCGGTGTAGGCCGCGATCTCGTCCTCGGCGAGCGCCACGATCGCGCCGCTCGTGGCGCGCGCCGCGCCGAGCGCGAGGTCGCCGTGCGAGGGGTTGCCCACCGCGAGCGACGCGATGCCGGTCGACGAGCGGACACGGGAGACGCTCCGGTCGTCGGCGAACGCGTCGGCGATCGGGCTCGAGCCGAGCGCCTGGGCGGCGAACATCCGCGGGACGGGGTCGGGGGCGAGGCCGGCGCGGACGACCTCCGCGAAGCCCTGCGTCAACTTGGCATGGAGCGTCCCGCTCGCCGCGGGGCAGAACACGGCATCCGGAAGCCGCCACCCGAGCTGCTCCGCGATCTCGAACGAGATCGTCTTCGCGCCCTCACTCGCATAGGGGTGCAGGTTCCCGCTGACGAAGCCCCACGGGAAGAGCGACCCGAGCTCGAGCTCGAGCCGTCGGCAGTCGTCGTAGGTACCGCGGACGGCGAGAACGTGCACCCCCGGCCGCCCGGCCTCAACCGCCGCCGACGCACTCCCTTCCGGGACGAGCACGATCGCCTCGAGGCCGACCGCGGCGGCGCCTGCGGCGACCGCGTCACCGAGATTGCCGGTCGAGGAGCAGCACACGGTCGTGACGCCGTGGTCGAGCGCGGCCGAGACGGCGATCGTGGCGACGCGATCCTTGTAGGAGCGCGTCGGGTTCTCGCTCTCGAGCTTGAGGTACAGGTCGAGCTCGAGGAGGTCGGACAGCGGCTCGCAGGGGACGAGCCGCGTCCGTCCGGCGCCGACGTCGACCCGCGCACCCGAGGGGAGCAGCTCGGCGTAGCGCCAGAGCGTCTCCGGGCGGCCTGCGATCGCCTCGCGCGTGAACGTGCTCGTCAGGCGATCCCAGTCGTACGCGACGTCGGTGGGCCCGTCGCAGCGGTGGCAAGCGACCGCGGGCACGGGCTCCGTGACCTCCTCGCAGACGCGGCAGCGCAGGTGGTACGCGCCGTTCATCTCCGCGCCCCCGTCTCCTCTTCGGGGCCTAACCGGAATGACGGGTGTGTCCGGCTAGGCCATGTGCGCGCAGGCGATGACCGAGAGAAGGAAAATCGGCTTCATCGTCGCGCGCTGCATGGAGGAGAGAGTCTAGCCGACGCGGGTGCGAAACTTCAAATCGGGCACTCGCTTCAATTTGTGTAGTGTCCGGAGGCGACCGGTCGCCGCCGCAGGCGGCCGGCGGAGGCATCGAGGCCTCGGAAGCGCGAGTCGATCCGCGCTTCCGGGGCCTCTTTTTCGTGCGCGAGCGAGGAGGAGCCGATGGTCAAGGTGGAGGCGACGGTCATCCGGGAACGGGTCGAGACGGTGATCGACGCGGTCGAGGAGGCGACCGGCCACGTGGGCGTGACGGTGATCGAGGCGATCGGCCACGGCCGTCAGCGCGGTGTCACGCACGAGTACCGGGGCCGGACCTTCGAGTCGCGGTTCCTGCCGAAGGCGCTTCTCGTCTTCGTCGTCGAGGACCGGCTGGCACCGCCCGTCGTCGATGCGATCGTCGACGCGGCCCGCAGCGGCAACGAGTCGGGCGACGGCCTCGTGTGGACGTCGCCGGTGAGGAACGTCGTCCATCACCGGACGGGGCGGCGGCTCGAGGAGGTGGAGATCGGTGCCTGAGAACCACGATCTGCTGATCGCCGTCTCCACCGTCTGGGTCGTCGTAGCAGCCGTCCTCGTCATGTTCATGCAGGCGGGGTTCGCGTTCCTCGAGGCGGGCCTCACGCGCATGAAGAACGCCGGCCACATCGCGGGGAAGAACGTGCTCATCTTCGCGATCGCCTCGCTCGTCTACTGGGCCGTCGGCTTCGGGATCGCGTTCGGGGACGGGAACGCGATCGTCGGGACGCACGGTTTCTTCCCGTCGGTGAGCGAGCTGACGTCGATCGGGCAGAAGCCCTTCGACTGGTTCGGCGAGGTCCCCGGCGCGGCGGGCTACCTGTTCGAGGTCGTCTTCGCGGGGGTCAGCCTCGCGATCGTCTGGGGCGCGATGGCCGAGCGGGCAAAGCTCTGGGTGTACTTCGCGTTCGGCGTCGTCTTCACCCTCATCTACAGCGTGGTCTCACACTGGATCTGGAGCCCGCACGGCTGGCTCTTCTCGCTGGGCATGCAGGACTTCGCCGGTTCGACGGTCGTGCACTACCAGGGCGCGCTCGCGGCGCTCGCCGGGGCGCTGATCCTGGGGCCGCGCATCGGCAAGTTCGGCACCGACGGCCGGGCGAACCCCATCCCCGGGCACAACCTCCCGTACGCCGTGCTCGGGACGCTGATCCTCTGGTTCGGGTGGTTCGGGTTCAACCCGGGCTCGACGCTCTCCGTCGACTTCGGCGGCTTCGGGTTCTTCGCGTACGTCGCGGTCACGACGAACATCGCCGCTGCGGCGGGCGCGGTCGGAGGCGTCGTGACGGCGTGGCTCGTGCTGAGGAAGCCGGACATCTCGATGATGCTGAACGGCGTCCTCGCGGCGCTCGTCGCGATCACGGCCGCGTCCGGCTTCGTCGCGCCCTGGGCGGCCGTCGTGATCGGGCTCGGCTCGGGCGTCATCGCCGTCGTCGGCGTGATCTTCGTGGAGCGGATCGGGATCGACGACCCGATCGGCGCCGTCGCCGTGCACGGCATGTCCGGTGTCTGGGGCACGCTCGCGACCGGCCTGTTCGCGGTACCGTCGCTCGCGGCGAAGCTCGGCACCGGGACCGGCGGCTTCGTCTACACCGGCTCGCTGCACCAGCTCGGCGTGCAGGCGCTCGGCATCGGGGCCGTCGGCGCGTTCACCTTCACGGCGTGCTTCGGCGTCCTCTGGACGATGAACCGCGTCTGGGGCATCCGGGTCGAGGACCACGTGGAGACGGCGGGCCTCGACGTCTCGGAGCACGGCATGTGGGGCTATCCCGAGTTCTACATCCCGGTTCCCGGCGGCTACGGCGCCGACGCGCACGCGCACCTCGGCCACGCGCCGCCGCGCCTGACGCGGCCGGCGCACGCCGCCTGACGGCGCTTACCCGCCCGCGACGGCCGGGAGCAGCAGCACCTTCGCTCCCGGCCCGAGCGGCGTCTCGAGCCCCTCGCGGAGCCGGATGTCCTCGCCGTCGACGAACACGTTCAGGAAGGTCGGGACGCCGTCGCCGGAGCGGACGCGCGGCGCGAGCGCAGGGTGCGCCGCGACGAGCGCGGCGAGCGCCTCGCGCACGCTCGCACCCTCGACCTCGACCGTCCTCTGTCCGCCGGCGTCGCCTCTCAGAACCGGCGGGATGCGGATCTCGGGCACGCTTCAAAAGATAAAGGACTGCCGTCGGCTATGCAGGGTCGATCGCGCCGAGCAGCCCGTGGACCGACTGCTCGGTCGGCCCGCGCCACGTGTGCGGCCCGGCGGTAAAGAAGAGCGTCCGTGACGACCCGGCGAGCCCGTCGTTGCCGAACGAGAGCGACCAGGGCCCGCTGATCGCGAGCGGTTTCCGTCCGCGCCCACGCAGCAGGCCGTCGCGCTTCCATCCCCCGCCGTCGCGGCGGTAGGCGGCGATCGTCCCGTCGCCGAAGTTGCCGACGAGCAGGTCGCCGCCGAAGCGGCCGAAGCCTCGGGGCGCGAGCGCGACCCCCCACGGCTCGTTCAGCCCCGCCCGCGGAAGCCGCGCGAGGAGCCGCCCGGCCGGCGTGAACTCGTCGACGAAGCCTCCGGTCGGCGCGTCGTTCCCGTTCACCGGCGCCCGCCAGGCGTACGTGACGAACAGGTGCCCGCCGAGGGCCCGGATGCCGAACGGCGCGTACCACTGCGGGATCGACGGATCGGTGAAGGCGCCGCGCGCGAGCGGCACCTGCCGCCAGCGCGCGTCGACGACGATCACCTGCGCGTTGTGGAAGTCGGCGGCGTACAGCCGCGAGCCGAAGAGCGCGAGCCCGCGGAAGAGCGAGGCCGCGCCTCCCTCGAAGACCACCTCGGCGTGGGTCGACCAGCCGGCCGGCACGGTCGGCGTCCAGGCGCGCAGCGTGCCGTCCTCGCACGCGAAGACGAACCGTGCCGGATCGCTGCGGCCGCCGCCGCTCACGACGAAGCCGCTGCCGCCGTGGTAGACGACGGCCGTCGGGCCGCCGTCGACGTGCACGTCGAGCGGCGTCTTCCGCCCGCTGCCGGAGTAGAGCGTGCTGGTCTCGCGCGCCTCGTTCCCCGTCCACCACTCGCCCGTCGGCGTGGCCGCGAGACCCCAGGGGTTGACGAGCTGCGGGTCGGCGTGGGCGGCGCGACCGGGTGCGTCGGCGACGAGGTTCCGGACGACGTAGGCGTCCTCGCCCGTGCCGGACCTGGCGACGAGGGCCGCGACGACCGCCGCGAGCGCGACGACCGCCGGCGCAGCCGCTCTATGCGTGACGGTGCTCCCGCGGCGGCGCCGTCGAGCCGCGGACGACGAGCGTCGTCGAGAGCTCCATGCGGAGCGCCTCGACGCGCTGCCCCTCGAGCAGACGCATCAGCAGGCTGACGCCCGTCCGCCCGAGCTCCTGCAGCGGCTGCCGCACCGTCGTCAGCTGCGGCCACACGATCTTCGACTGGAACGTGTCGTCGAAGCCGACGATCGAGAGGTCGTCGGGGACGGCGAGCCCGAGGCGCCGTGCGGCATTGAGCGCACCGATCGCGACGTTGTCGTTGAACGCGAAGATGGCGGTCGGCGCGTCGGGCTGCGCGAGGATCTCCGTCGCGGCCACCTCGCCGGCTGGAGTTCGCCAGTCGGAGTAGCGGATCAGGACCGGGTCGGGAAGCAGGCCGGCGCCCGCGAGCGCCGCGCGGAAGCCGAGCAGGCGCTCCTCCGTCGCGTACCAGCCCTCCGCGCCGGCGATCGCGCCGATGCGGCGGTGACCGAGTTGCAGCAGGTGCTCCGTCGCCTGCTTCGCCCCCGTCGCATGCATCGCCGAGACGCACGGGATGCCGTCCGGCGGCGGCTGCATCGGGTCGACGACGACGAAGGGGTAGTTGCGGGCCCGGAGCTCGCGCAGCTCCGCGTCCGATTCCGTGGGCAGCATCAGGATCGCACCGTCGGTGGCCTCGCGCACGAGGTGCTCGAGCATCGACACCTCGCGGTCGTGCTCGTGGTGCGTCGGGCCGAGGATGATCCGCATGTCCTCCTCGTAGAGCGCCTCCGATGCGCCGCTCAGGATGGGCCCGAAGTAGGCGTCGGCGATCAGCGGCAGGGTGAGCCCGATGAAGCCGGTGCGGCCGCGCGAGAGGGCGCGGGCGCCGCGGTTGCGGCTGAAGCCGTGCTCGCGCACGACCTGCAGCACGTTCTCGCGCGTGTCGGGGGCGACGTCGGGGCGGTCGTTGAGGACGCGCGAGACGGTCGCAATCGAGACGCCGGCGAGATCGGCGATGTCCCGGATCGTCGTGCGGCCCCGGAAGCGGGGCCCGTCGCGCTGGATGTCGGCCTGTGCCATTCGGAATCTTTCGGAACCGTTTCCGGAAGCCAACCAGAAGCATGGCCCCCGATCAAGTGCAGCTTAGCTTGACATCCGGCTACCGACCGGTTTACGGTTTCCGGAACATTTCCGGAAAAAGCTGCCCCCAGCGGTCGCCGGCAGTCCCACAGAGGAGGTCACACGCAGATGGCACGTCCTGATGGCTCACCGAGGCGCCCGGTGCTCGCCGCCGCCGCCGCGGCCGGGGCCCTCGCCGCACTCGTAGTGCTCGTCGTCGCGACGGTGTCCCCGGCCGCGACGACTCGCTCGACGGCGCACAAGTGCCTCGTCATGACCGGGTCGGGCGACCCGGCCTTCGTCCGCAACTTCAACCCGTACACGGCGACCGGCCTGCCGAGCGGCCAGTTCGTGCTCGGCGCGATCTACGAGCCGCTGATCGTCGCGCCGGAGGGCGGGCTGCCCAACGTCCCGTGGCTCGCACGCACGTGGAAGTGGTCGAACGGCAACAAGACGCTGACGCTCAACCTCGCGCAGAACGTCAAGTGGTCGGACGGCAAGGCTCTGACGTCGGCCGACGTCGTCTACAGCCTCAAGGGCGGCACGGCCGCGCAGGCGAAGACGATGGACCGGATCGGGTTCACCCGGCCCGACTCGAACATCTCGGCGATCTCGGCGAAGGGCAAGTACGCCGTCGTGATCCGGCTGAAGACGATCGACTCGCAGTTCATCTCCTCGATCCTGAACAAGGCGCTCGTCGTCCCGCAGCACGTCTGGTCGAAGGTCAAGGACCCGGCGACGTTCACGAACCCGCACCCGGTCGGCTCGGGCCCGTTCACGACGATCGCCCGCTTCACGACCCAGGACTACGTCTTCTCGAAGAACCCGCACTACTGGCAGAAGGGCAAGCCGCTCATCCCGTGCCTCGAGTACGTGCAGGCGGCGTCGAACGACGCGGCGCTCGCACTGATCCAGAGCGGCCAGGTCGACTGGACGCACAACTTCGTCCCGAACGTCGAGAAGGCGTACGTCGCGAAGGACAAGGCGCACTACCACGCCTTCTACGCGACGACGGCGTATCCGGTGTCGCTCGTCTTCGACGACACGCAGTATCCGTACAGCCTCATCCCGTTCCGGAAGGCGCTGTCGATGTCGATCGACCGCAACACCGTCTCCAAGCTCGGCGAGTACGGCTATGCGCCGCCGACGGACGCGATCGGGCTGAGCGGCCTCTTCCCGAAGTGGGTGACGGACGCGTCGGTCAAGGCGCAGGCGAAGCAGCTCGCGACCTACAACCCGACGGCCGCGAAGAAGCTGCTGACCGACAACGGCTTCACGTACAAGGGCAGCCAGCTGATCGACCCGAAGGGCAACCCGGTCAACCTCGACATCCACGTCATCTCCGGGTGGTCCGACTGGGTCGCCTCGAACCAGATCATCACGAAGAACCTCCAGGCGATCGGGATCGACTCGAAGGTCGCGCTCGAGCCGGACTGGAACTCGTGGTACCCGAACGCGTCGAGCACGAAGAACCCGACGCTGCTCTGGCAGAACGGCTCGCAGGGCTCGCCGTACGGGTTCTTCTACGCGAACATGTCGAACAACGCGTACGTGGCCCCGGGCCAGGACGGCACGAACACCGGCAACTGGGAGCACTACAAGAACGACCAGGCGACGGCGCTGCTCTCGCAGTGGAAGTCGTCGCTCGACCAGGCGAAGCAGCACCAGATCGCGACCCAGCTCCAGAAGCTCTGGCTGCAGGAGCTCCCGATCGTGCCGCTCTTCATCGGCCCGCGCTGGTCGACCTACAGCACGAAGTACTTCCACTGCTTCGACACGCCGAAGCACTTCATCGGCGACCCGATCTTCACGACGTTCCCCGACAACGTCCTCTCGTTCACACAGATCTGCCCGGGCGGGCAAGCCGGGCAGTAGCGCCACCCTTCCCTCTGCAAGGCGGCGGACGGCCTGGGGGGTCGTCCGCCGCCACACTTCCACCGATCCATGCGCTTCTTCGCCCGCCGCATCGCGTTCTACGTCTTCGCCGTCTGGGTCGCGCTGACGGTCAACTTCCTGCTTCCCCGCCTGATGCCGGGCGATCCGATCGGCGGCGTCCTCCAGCACCTGTCGCCGGCGCAGATCCAGGCGAACCCGGGGATCATCCAGACCTACCAGGCGCTGCTCGGCGGCGGCAAGGGGTCGATCTGGCACGACTACGGCGTCTACCTGCACCGGATCGCGCATCTCGACTTCGGGGTCTCGACGTCGAACTACCCGAACCACGTCTCGGAGGTGGTGGGGCGCGTGCTGCCCTACTCGATCTTCCTCGTCGGCGTCGCGTTCATCCTCTCGTTCCTGATCGGCACCGGCATCGGCATGCTCGCCGCGTGGCGTCGCGGGGGCGGCTTCGACGGCGTCGTCGTGCCGGTGTTCATGGCCCTGTCGGCGTTCCCGGCGTTCTTCACCGGCCTCGTCGGCGTCTACTTCCTCGGCCTGAAGCTCCACTGGTTCCCGATCCAGCACGCCTACGACAGCGGGCTCGTCCCCGGCTTCAACTGGGCGTTCCTGCGCAGCGCGCTGCGGCACTCCGAGCTCCCGATCCTCGTGATCGTCGCCGCCTACGCCGGCGGTTGGGTGCTGAACATGCGCACCGTCATGATCAACACGATCGGCGAGGACTACGTCGCGATGGCCCACGCAAAGGGCCTCCGCGACCGTCGCGTGATGACGCGCTACGCCGCGCGCAACGCGATCCTGCCGCCCCTGAACGGCTTCGCGGCGCAGTTCGCGAGCGCCGTCGGCGGCCTCGTCTTCATCGAATACGTCTTCAGCTACCCGGGCGCGGGGCTGACGCTGCAACAGGCGGCGCTCGGGAGCGACTATCCGCTCACACAGGCGCTGCTGCTCGTCTTCGCGCTCTGCGTGATCGCGTCGAACTTCGTCATGGACCTGCTGAACGTGCTCCTCGACCCGCGCGTGCGCACGACCTGATGTCGCAGCTGCAGCCGACGATCGAGCTCGCTCCCGCCGCATCGCCGGGCCGGCGCGCCCGCGTCCGCGTGCCCGGCTGGCTCTCGCTGCTGCTGCGTAACCCGAAGTCGCGCGCCGGCATCGCGCTCGTCGGCTTCATGGTCGTCGTCGCGCTGATCGCGCCGCTCGTCTCCGTCTCGAACCCGACGGACTTCAACCTGTTCGCGGCCCGCCAGGCGCCGTCCTGGCACCACCTCTTCGGCACCACCGACCAGGGCAGCGACATCTTCTCGCAGGTGGTGCTCGGCGCCCGGCGCTCGCTCGTCCTGGGCGTGCTCGCCGGCGCGCTCGCGACCGTGCTCGCGACGACGCTCGGCGTGCTCGCCGCCTACGCGGGCGGCGTCGTCGACGAGGCGGTCAACTTCCTCACGAACGTCTTCCTCGTCATCCCGACGATCCCCCTGCTCGTTGTCGTCTCGGGCTACCTGCAGAGCCGGAGCATGTGGACGATGATCCTCGTCCTCGCAGCGACGCTGTGGGCGTTCGAGGCGCGCATCCTGCGCGGGCAGGCGCTGCAGCTCAAGAACCGCGACTTCGTGCTCGCGGCGAAGGTCTCGGGCGAGTCGACGTGGCGGATCGTCTTCGGCGAGATCATGCCGAACATGATCAGCCGCATCGCCGCGTGCTTCGTGCTCGTCTTCTACATCTCGTTGCTCGTCGACGCGGGACTCGAGTTCCTCGGCCTCGGCGACACGACGCACGTCAGCTGGGGCATGACGTTGTACTGGGCGCAGACGAACTCCGCCGTGCTGCAGGGAGAGTGGTGGCCGTTCGTCTTCCCCGGGCTCGCGCTCGTGATCACCGTGCTCGGCCTGACGCTGATCCTCGCCGGCATCGACGAGGTGTCGAACCCGCGCCTCCGCGACGAGGTGCGGCAGCGCGGCTTCCTGCGCTCGCTCGTGCTGCCGGGTCGGAGGGCAGCATGAGCGTAGGCTCGCCGGAGCTCATCAGGGGGCGGGAACCGTGACCGTGGCGGTGACGACGCTTCCCGACGAGGCGGTGCCCGCCGCCGACCGGCCGGTGCTCGAGGTGGAGCAGCTGGTCGTCGAGTACGTGACGCGGGCGCGGACGACACGGGCGGTCGACGGCGTCTCGCTCGCGATCGCGCCGGGCGAGATCGTGGGTCTCGCAGGCGAGTCCGGCTGCGGGAAGAGCACGCTCGGGAACGCGATCATGCAGGTGCTGCGACCGCCTGCGCGGATCGCCTCCGGGCGCGTGCTGTTCCGCGGGGAGGACCTCGCCGCGCTCTCGGGCGAGCAGCTCCGCCGCCACCGGTGGCGGAACGTGTCGATGGTCTTCCAGAGCGCGATGAACGCGCTGAACCCGGTGACACGGGTGAGCGACCAGTTCGTCGACATGATCCGCGCGCACGAGCGTGTGTCGCGGCGTGACGCGGTCGATCGCGCCGGGCAGCTGCTCGAGCTCGTCGGCATCGACAGGCGCCGCCTACGCGCGTACCCGCACGAGCTCTCCGGCGGCATGCGCCAGCGCGTGATCATCGCGATGGCGCTCGCGCTGGAGCCGGAGCTGGTGATCATGGACGAGCCGACGACCGCGCTCGACGTGGTC
Source organism: Gaiellaceae bacterium (assembly GCA_035763525.1). Lineage (GTDB taxonomy): Bacteria > Actinomycetota > Thermoleophilia > Gaiellales > Gaiellaceae > PALSA-600. Next base: position 19,479 of record DASUAX010000075.1, on the reverse strand, counting down.
GTGCAGCGCGAGATCCTGCAGCAGGTGCGTGAGCTGCAGCGGGCGCGCGGCTTCGCGGTGCTGTTCGTGACGCACGACCTCTCGCTCCTGCTCGAGCTCGCGCACCGCGTCGCGATCATGTACGCGGGCGAGATCGTCGAGGTGGCACCCGCCGCGGCGCTCCGCGACGACGCGCGCCATCCGTACACCGCCGGCCTCCTCTCCTCGTTCCCGCCGCTGACGGGGCCCCTCGAGCGGCTCGCCGGCATCCCGGGCTCTCCGCCCGACCTGGCGGCCCCGCCGAGCGGCTGCCGCTTCCACCCGCGCTGCCCCCACTGCATCCCGGGTGACACCGCGCTCCACCGCCGTCAGGTCGGGGAACGGCCCGTCCTGCGCGAGGTGGCGCCCGGCCACCTCGTCGCCTGCCACCTCGTCGAGGACGGGGCATGACGCCCGCGTTCCGTCAGGGCCGTGCCGGACACGACCGGTGGCAGCCGCCGTGCAGTGCGCTTCACATGCTGGACAGGCCCGAATGAGCGTCCTCGAGGTGCGCGGGCTCTCGAAGGAGTTCCCTGCCGGAGGCATGCTGCACCGGGCGCGGCTGCACGCGGTCGACGACGTGACGTTCTCCCTCCGGCCCGGGCGCATCACCGCGCTCGCCGGCGAGAGCGGCAGCGGCAAGAGCACGGTCGCACGGCTGATCACGCGCCTCTACGACCAGACCGCGGGAGACGTCCTCTTCGAGGGGCGCGCCGTCGGCAGGCGCCGCCGCGAGGCCCTCCGCTACCGCTCCCAGGTGCAGCTGATCTTCCAGGACCCCTTCGGCTCGCTCAACCCGGCGAAGACCGTGCGCCACCACCTGGCGCGGCCCCTGCGCATCCACCGCCTCGCGTCGCGCCGGGACGTGCGCGCGCGTGTCGAGGAGCTGCTCGAGACGGTCGGGCTCGTGCCGCCCGCGGCGATCGCCGACAAGTACCCGCACGAGCTCTCGGGCGGCCAGCGCCAGCGCGTCGCGATCGCGCGCGCGCTCGCCGTCGAGCCGCGCGTGGTCGTCGCCGACGAGCCGATCTCGATGCTCGACGTCTCGATCCGCGTCGGCATTCTCAACCTGATGCGCGACCTGAAGGACCGCGGCATCGCGTTCCTCTACGTCACGCACGATCTCGCCAGCGCGCGCTACGTCGCCGACGACATCATCGTCATGTACGCGGGCCAGGTCGTCGAGCAGGGGCCGGTCGACCAGGTGCTCGCAAGCCCACTGCACCCGTACACCCGCCTCCTGATCGAGTCCGTGCCCGACGGTCACGGGGGTCTCGCGCCGATCGAGGCGCGCCGCGGCTCCGCCGCGGCCGCCGTCGACCCGCCGCCGGGCTGCCGCTTCGTCGAGCGCTGCCCGCTCGCGGTGCCGGTCTGCAGAGAACGGACGCCGGCACTCGTCGAGGCGCGCCCCGGACAGGCGGCGCGCTGTCACGTCACCGCTCCCGCACCCGACAACCGAGAGGACATCCATGCCCAACCTGCCGCTTAGCGCGTTCCCGCCCGACTTCGTCTGGGGCGCGGCGACGGCCTCTTTCCAGATCGAGGGCGCGACCACCGAGGACGGCCGCGGCGAGAGCGTCTGGGATCGCTTCTGCGCGACGCCGGGCAAGGTCCGGAACGGCGACGACGGCACCGTCGCGTGCGACTTCTACCATCGCTCCCGCGAGGACATCGCGCTGATGCGCGAGCTCGGCGTCGACGCGTTCCGCTTCTCGGTGGCGTGGCCGCGGATCGTCCCGGGCGGCCGGGGCCCGGTGAACGACAGGGGGCTCGACTTCTACGACCGGCTCGTCGACGACCTGCTCGCCGCGGGGATCGACCCGTACGTGACGCTCTTCCACTGGGACACGCCGCAGCCGATCGAGGACGCCGGCGGCTGGCCGGCGCGCGCGACGGTCGACGCGTTCTGCGAGTACGTCGAAGCCGTCGCGGGCCGGCTCGGCGACCGTGTCGGCCACTGGATCACGCACAACGAGCCGTGGGTCGTCTCGTGGGTGGGCCATGCGTTCGGGCATCACGCCCCGGGCCGCACCTCCGACGCGGACGCACTCGCCACCGCGCACCACCTCCTCCTCTCGCACGGTCGCGCGGTGCAGATCCTGCGCGAGCTGTCGCCGCGGTCGGAGGTCGGCATCACGCTGAACCTGGACTTCGTCTACGCCGCGGGCTCGGGCGAGGGCGACGAGGCGGCGGCCGCGTGGGTCGACGGGTTTCACAACCGCTGGTTCCTCGACCCGCTCTTCAGGGGCGCGTACCCGGAGGACATGGTCGAGGAGTGGCGCGAGATCCTGCCCGAGATCTCGGACGGCGACCTCGAGCAGATCGCGCAGCCGATCGACTTCCTCGGCGTCAACAACTACACGTCGCCGCTCGTCGCGGCGGACACCGACGGCAACCGCTCGCGCATCGTGCGACGCGCAGACGTCGACCGCACCGACATGGGCTGGGAGGTCGTGCCCGAGGGGCTCCGCGACCTGCTGCTCCGGCTCACGCGGGACTACGCTCCGAAGGCGATCTACGTGACCGAGAACGGCGCCGCGTACCCCGACGTCCGCGGCCACGACGGGTCGGTCGGAGACCCGGAGCGCCAGGCCTACCTCGAGGGCTACGTCGGCGCCGCCGCCGAGGCGGTCGCCTCCGGCGTCCCGCTGCGTGGCTACTTCGCGTGGTCGCTGCTCGACAACTTCGAGTGGGCCTGGGGCTACTGGAAGCGGTTCGGCCTCGTCTACGTCGACTACGCGACGCTCGAGCGCGTGCCCAAGGGCAGCTTCTACTGGTACCGGGACCTGATCGCCGCGCAGCGGGCGCAGGGGACCGACGACGTGTACGCGGTCGCGTAGGAGGTCGCGCGGCGTTCCCGGGCGGCTCCGAGGAAGCCGCCCTACGCCGGGTCATTCGCCGGTCTCGAGCACCTCGACACGGAGCCGCTCGAGCTCCGACTCGAACGACGCGATCTCCTGCTCGACCTCACGATTCCGCTGGCGCATGCGCCGCAGCCGGTCGCTGAAGTCGTCGAGCAGCGACGCAAGCTCTCGTGTCTTCTCGCGCACCTCGCGGACGACCTGCTGTTCTCTCGCCTCGCTCACGGCGCCCTCTGTACCCGTTCGGCCGTCCGTGGAACACGGTGTATCCGTTTCGGGATCGGCCGGCGGGGTTAGGCTCAGGCCGGTCGGGGCCCAGTCGCCGCCCGTGAGGAGCGTCACCCAGCCCGACACGATCAGCGAGCCCGAAACGGGAGGTGACCCCAGAGATGGGAGCGATTGACGTGGCCGCCGACCTGCGGCAGCTGCTTCGGCGGGCAGACGCGGACCTGTGGGACCTGGCGGAGGACGTCGGCCGCCTGCTTGAGCGGAGCGACGAGCTCGAGCTGACGCCAGCGTGCTGCGATCTGCTGCTGTCGCTCGACGACGCGATCACGGCTGCGGTACGCGGCGATCTCTAGGCTCTTCCCCGTGACGGAAACCGAGGAGCTCGGGCGCGGCGGCCGCCTGCGCGGGAGCGCGGCGGGCGAGCTCGTCGCCGCCGCCTTCGCGGCCGAGAGCGCGCACGGGCCGCGGCTCGCGCGCGGGCTCTCGCTCGCCGACCTGGCGCACGCGGTCGCGCTCGTGGAGGGCGGCGACCTTGCCGGCGACGACGGGAAGGCGCTCCTCCGCGGCCTGCTCGAGCTGCACGAGATCCCGGGCGACGAGTTCCCGTGGGACCCGGCGCTCGGCGACGCATTCAATTCGCGGGAGGCGGAGCTCGAGCGGCGCGTCGGCCGCTCGGCCGCCGGCTGGCTCAGCGCCGGGCGGCCGAGACGCGAGGCGTTTCGCGTTGCGCTCAGGCTGACCGCACGCGCCGGCACGCGGGAGGTTCACGACGCGCTCGCCGACCAGGCAGCGGCGCTCGCGCGGCACGCGCGCGCGACGAAGACCGCGCTCGCGACCGACTACACGTACCTCCAGCCGGCGCAGCCGACCACCGTCGGCCACCTGCTGCTCGCCTATGCCTTTCCGGCACTCCGCGATGCGGCGCGCGCGCAGCGGTCACACGAGGCGCTCGGCGCGAGCGTCGCGGGCGCGGGCGGCAGCGCGGGATCGCGCTGGTCGCTCGACCGGGGGCGGCTCGCCGAGCTGCTCGGCTGCGAGGAGCTCGTCGAGCATGCGAAGGACGCGGCGTGGCAGTCGGACGTCTACGTCGAGCTGCTCTCGGCGCTCGCGATCGCGGCGACGCACCAGAGCGAGCTCGGCCAGGACTTCGAGATCTACGCGAGCCAGGAGTTCGGCCTCCTCGAGCTGGCGGACGCCCACAGCCGCGCGAGCGCGCTGATGCCGCAGAAGAAGAATCCCTACGCCCTGGCGGCGATCCGGACTCAGGCCGCTCAGGCGGCCGCCGATGTCGCCGGAGCGTTCGTGGTGCTGCACACGGGCTCCGCGCGGACCGACCACTTCCACCTCCTGAACGGGCTCGTCCCGCGCGCGCTCGAGGAGGCGGCCGCGATCGCGCGGCTGACGGCGTCGGTGCTCGAGGGCATCGAGCTGCGGCCGGAGCGATTCGAGCAGATCGCACGCGAGAGCTTCGTGACGGCGGCAGACGTGGCCGACGTGCTCGCGCTCTCCGGCGAGCTCGACTACCGGAGCGCCCACAAGGTCGTCGGTCGAGCGGTACGCGAGCTCGTCGACGCGGGCGAGCCTCCCTCGGTGCTGACGCCGGAACGGCTCGCGGCGGCCGCCGAAGCAGTGACGGGATCGCGGATCTCGATCGATGCGGCGGCGCTCGAGTCGGCGCTCGACCCGGCCGCGTGCGCGGCGGCACGGAAGCAGGCCGGCTCGTCGTCCGAGGCCGCCATGGACGCGCTGCTCGGCACGCTCGACGCCGGGCTGGCCGCGCAGGCGCGCTGGAGCGACGCGGCCCGCGAGCGCGAGGAGGCGGCCGTGACGGCGCTCCTCGAGCGCGCCCGCGAGCTCAGCTCCTAGAGCACCGTGATCCGGATCTCGTCGTAGGGGAACCAGCCGCCCTCGCGCGGGACCGCGAACACGTTCGTCTCGCTGGCGAGAGCACGGCCGGCGGCGGTGACGGTGTTGCGGTCGGCCGCGAGGTCGGGGTCCGCCTCGACCGCTTCGGCGGTGATCAGCCCGCTGTTGCGCCGAGCGAGGGTCATCAGCGCCTGTTGCGCCTGTTCGTAGGTCATCCCTGATTCTCGCATCTCCGGCGGCAGCGGCCGCAGACCCTCCGGCGGCGCGAGAGCCGCGCGCCGCAGCGCTCGCATGTCCGCTGCGGCGGCCGGTCGAGCAGCGCGGCGGCTTCCGCGACGACGTCCTGCCACGGCACGCACAGCGCAGCGAGCCCGTCGTCGGCCCCGAGCGCCCGGAGGTGCGTGTCGCGTGCGGTGTCGACCAGCTCGAGCACGCCGAGCTCGCACGCGAGCCGCTCGTCCGGCTGCTCCGCCGCCCAGCGAACCTGCGAGCGGCGAAGCTTCTGCGGCCCGCGTGACGGCTCCGCCTCGATCCCGGCGACGACGAGCCGCGCGATCGCCCGCGCGTGGCGCCTCGGCGTCATGCGGCGGCGCCGTTCGGTGCGAGGATCACGGTCATCGTGCGCCCCTCGAAGCTCTCGCGGCCCTGGACGTGCCCGACCTCGCGCACGTCCTCCGCGAGGCGTGCGAGCAGCCGCCGGCCGGCCTCGGGATGCTCGCGCTCCCGGCCGCGGAAGAAGACGACCACCTTGACGGAGGCGTGCTCGCGCAGGAACCCGAGCGCCTGGTCCCGCTTCCAGTCGTAGTCGTGGCTCGAGATGCGCGGCCGCAGCCGCACCTCCTTCGGCCCGCCGTGCGACTGGTTGCGCTGCGACGCACGGAGCCGGCGCTCCTCGTCGTAGCGCCACCGGCCGTAGTCGGTGATACGGCAGACGGGCGGATCGGCGTCTGCGGCCACCTCGACGAGGTCGAGCCCCTGCTCCTCGGCGTAGGCGAGCGCTTCCGCGCGCGTCATCACGCCGACCTGCTCTCCGTCCTCGGTCACGACGCGCACGCGACGCGCGCCGATCTGTTCGTTGCTGCGGGCGCTGACCCTCGGGCGAGGGGGAACGGTTGTCTTGCGGCGAGCTCTTCTCAAGAGCGTCCTTTCGCGAGTGGTGACAGGGCGGAAGCCCACCCGCGCTCGGCGAAGGACGTCTCGGTGCTCTCGGGAGGTGAGCCGCTAGGCGGCTGCCGGGCCGAACGGGAGGGCGGGCGTGAGCTGAACGGTCATCGCGGCCCCCTTTCTGTTCGGAGACGAGCCGGCGCACGAGAGGCTACCACGGAGCGGGGAGGCGGCCTCGAAGGCCGCCTCCCCGGGAACCTCTCTCTCGAACGCTCGAGCTGCCCTCAGGCGTGCAGGGCGGCGCTGCGGCGGCGAGTCCTGCCGTAGAGCGCGACGCCGGCGAGCGAGGCGACGACGGCTGCCGCCAGGACGACACCGATGGCGACGTCGTTCCACGGGAACCCGCCGCCGGTCGTCGGCGAGGAGGTCGCGCCGGAGCCGACCTCCGCGGTCATCCGGGCGAGCGCGGTCGAGGCGAGAGCGAGCGAGCCTGCGACGATGACGACGACGGTTGTGGTGAGCTTGCGGAGCATCTTGGCCTCCTCGATTCCGACGTGTCTGCTGCCAACACCCGCAAGACACGGGCCAGGGGTGCGGGCTTCCGGGAGTGCGACGGGCTTGACACTGCGTGTGTCGTGCGGATCACACTTCGCGGATGCTCGGAGGTGAGCTCTTCAGGCACCTGCCGCAGCCGGAGCTCCGCCGGCTCGTCGCGATCGCCCGGCGCTCGCGCTTCGCCCGGAACGAGATCGTCTTCCGCCACGGCGACCCCGCCGACACGCTGCACCTGATCGTTCGCGGCTACTTCGCGGCCCGCCTCGAGTCGCGTCTCGGCGACGTGGTGACGACCGCCGTGCACGGCCCCGGCGACGCATTCGGCGAGCTCGCCCTGCTCGAGAGCGGCCAGAGGCGATCGACCACCGTGGCCGCGCTCGCCGCGGGCGAGACGTACTCGGTCCGTCGCGACGATTTCTCGCGCCTGCGCAAGGAGTACCCGGAGGTGAACGACGTCCTCGCGCGGCTGCTCGCGCAGCGCGTGCGGCGCACGACGGAGCTGCTGACGGAGGCGCTCTTCGTCAGCGCCGAGTTGCGCGTCCTCCGCCGCCTCGCCGAGCTCGCATCCCTCTACGGCGGCGGCGCGCCGGAGACGGTCGTCCCGCTGGCGCAGCACGAGCTCGCCCAGCTCGCCGGGACCTCGCGGGCGACGGTCAACCGCGTGCTTCGCGCGGAGGCGGAGCAGGGAACGGTGACGCTCCGTCGCGGTCGCGTTGCCGTGCTCGATCCGGACGGCCTGGCGGCGCGCGCAGCGCGCGGAGACATCACCTCCCCCGAGTGACGCAATGGCGTTTACCGTTCGTGGTCCGTGCGAATCGCCCTCTTCGTCACGTGTCTCGGCGACACGATCGCTCCGGGCGCAGGCCGCGCGAGCGTCGCCGTGCTCGAGCGCCTCGGGCACGAGGTCGTCTTCCCCGAGGAGCAGACCTGCTGCGGGCAGCTGCACTGGAACAGCGGCTACCAGCGGGAGGCGCGCCGGCTCGCGCGCCGTTTCGAGCGACTGTTCGGCGGTTTCGACGCCGTCGTCTCTCCCTCGTCCTCGTGCGTCGGCACCCTGCGCGAGGCGTTCGGCGTGCGCAACGTCTACGAGCTCTCCGAGCTGCTCGTCGGACGCCTCGGTGTCGAGGACGTCGGCGCCTCGTTCCCGCGCCGCGTCGCCTACCACTCGACCTGCCACTCTTTGCGGATCACGCGTGTCGGCGATGCGCCGTTCCGTCTCCTCGGCGCGGTGCGAGGGCTCGAGCTCGTCGCCCTGCCGCGCGCCGACGAGTGCTGCGGCTTCGGCGGCACGTTCGCCGTCAAGAACCCGGATGTGTCGACGGCGATGGCCGACGACAAGTGCGACGCGATCGAGGCGAGCGGAGCCGACGTCTGCACCGCACTCGATGCGTCCTGCCTGCTGCAGATCGGCGGCCGCCTGGCCCGGCGCGGCTCCGCCGTCCAGACGATGCACCTCGCCGAGATCCTGGCGTCCGAGGCTCCGGCGTGACGACGCTGCGCCCGTTCCCGCTCGCGGCGCGCCAGGAGCTCCGGAACGCGCAGCTCCGCACGAACCTTCGCCACGCCACGGACACGATCCGTGCGAAGCGCGCACGTGTCGTCGGCGAGGCTCCCGACTGGGAGGAGCTGCGGGATGCCGCCGCGGCGATCAAGGACGACGTGCTCGCGCGGCTCGACCGGTACCTGGAGCAGTTCGCCGACGCCGTGGAGGCGGCCGGCGGCCACGTCCACTGGGCAGAGGATGCGGCGGCCGCGAACGCCGTCGTCGTCGACGTCGCGCGCAGGCACGACGTCACGTCCGTCGTGAAGATGAAGTCGCTGACGACCGACGAGATCCGGCTCAACGAGGCACTCGAGGCCGCCGGAGTCGAGGCGCTCGAGACGGATTTCGCCGAGTTGATCCTGCAGCTCGACGACGACTGGCCGTCGCACATCCTCGTGCCGGCGATCCACCGGAACCGGCGTGAGATCCGCGACCTGTTCGCGAGGACGATCTCGCCGGGGCTCGTCTCCGACGATCCCGCCGCGCTCGCCGAGGCGTCGCGCCGCTACCTCCGCGAGCGGTTCCTCGCCGCCCGCGTCGGTGTCAGCGGAGCCAACTTCGCCGTCGCCGAGAGCGGCACGATCTGCGTCGTCGAGTCCGAGGGGAACGGCCGGATGTGCACGACGCTGCCGGAGGTGCTCGTATCCGTCGTCGGCATCGAGAAACTCGTCCCGACGCTCGCAGACCTCGAGGTCTTCCTGCAGCTGCTGCCGCGCTCCTCGACCGGGGAGCGGATGAACCCGTACACGTCGCTCTGGACAGGTGTGCGTGCGGGGGACGGCCCGCAGGAGCTCCATGTCGTCCTCCTCGACAACGGGCGCACGCGCGTGCTCGGCGACGCGACCGGCCGCGCCGCTCTCCGCTGCATTCGCTGCAGCGCTTGCCTCAACGTGTGCCCGGTCTACACGCGCGCCGGCGGCCACGCCTACGGCTCCGTGTATCCCGGGCCGATCGGAGCGATCCTGACGCCGCAGCTCGTCGGCATCGAGAACGCGTCGACGCTGCCGTTCGCATCGAGCCTCTGCGGGGCGTGCGCGGACGTCTGCCCGGTGCGGATCGACATCCCGGCGATCCTCGTGCACCTGCGTGCGAAGGCGGTCGCGGCGACGCGCCGGCCGGGAGAGCGCGCGGTCTTCGCGCTGGTCGCGGCCGCGTTCGGCGGGGCGCGCCGCCTCGCGCTCGCGCACCGGCTCGGCCGCATCGCGCAGCGGCCGTTCACACGCGCCGGCCGCATCCGCTCGCTCCCCGGCCCGCTCGCCGCCTGGACGCGCACGCGCGACCTCGACCCGCTCGCGCCGCGCAGCTTCCGCGACTGGTGGCGAGCGCGCTGAGCGGACGTGCGGAGATGCTCGCGCGCGTCCGTGCCGCGCTCGCCGACCGCCCGGCCGCCCCCGCCGTGCCGCGGGCCTACCGCCGCTCGGGCTCCCTCGGTCGTCCCGAGCGGGTGGCGCTCTTCTGCGAGCGCGTCGCCGACTACCGCGCCCGCGTCGTCCGGGTCGAGACGTCGGCGATCGCCGAGGCGGTCGCCGACGTGGCCGGGGGCCTCCGCCTCTGCGTCCCCGACGGCGTGCCCGCCGGATGGGTGCCCGCAGCGGTCGAGCGCGTGCGCGACGATGACCTTGCTCCGTCGGAGCTCGACGCGCTCGACGGCGTGCTGACGGGCAGCACCGTCGCGATCGCCGAGACGGGCACGATCGTGCTCACGTCGGCGCCCGACGAGGGCCGTCGGGCGATCACGCTCGTGCCCGACCTCCACGTCGTCGTCGTCGCGGAGGATCGCATCGTCGAGCTCGTTCCGGAGGGGCTCGCCGCGGTCGCACCGCTCGTCCGGGACGAGCGCCGCCCCGTCACGCTCGTGTCCGGGCCGTCCGCGACCTCGGACATCGAGCTCGACCGCGTCGAAGGCGTGCACGGCCCGCGGAGCCTCGTCGTGATCGTCGCGGCCGAGCATGTAGGGTCGGGCGCATGATCGCGATCCCCCAGAAAATCGTCTGCGTCGGCCTCAACTACCGCGACCACGCCGAGGAGCAGGGCGTCGACCTGCCCGAGCGCCCGCTCCTGTTCGCGAAGTGGCCGAACACCCTGATCGGACCCGGCGAGGCGATCCGCATCCCGTCGATCACGCAGCAGGTCGACTACGAGGCGGAGCTCGGCGTCGTCATCGGCCGGCGCGCCTCGCGTGTCGACCCCGCCGACGCGCTCGACCACGTCGCCGGCTACGTCGTCGCGAACGACGTCTCCGCGCGTGACCTCCAGTTCTCGGACGGCCAGTGGGTGCGCGGCAAGTCGCTCGACAGCTTCCTGCCCGTGTCCGACCTCGTCCCGGCTGCCGACGTCCCCGACCCGCAGGCGCTGCCCATCCGCGCGATCCTGAACGGCGAGGTCATGCAGGACTCGAGCACGTCGAACATGATCTTCGGCGTCGCCGAGATCGTCTCGTTCGTCTCACAGGCGATCGCCCTCGAGCCGGACGACCTGATCATCACCGGCACGCCCGCCGGCGTCGGCGCGTTCCGGGAGCCACGCGTCTGGCTGAAGCCCGGCGACGAGATCACGATCGAGATCGACGGCCTCGGGTCCATCACGAACCCCGTCGCCGCCGGCTGACGTCCTCGAAACGAGAGCGAAAGGAGATCGGTCACGTGTCGTTCGTCCTGGTCGTGCGCATGCAGGCGAAGGAGGGAGCGGAGGAGCGCGCCCTCGAGGTGATGCGGGAGCTCGCGGCGGCGTCGCGGCAGGAGCCCGGCTGCGAGGCGTACGTCCCCTGCCGGGATCCGGAGGACTCGCGGTCGTTCGTCTTCTACGAGCAGTACCGGGACAAGGCCGCGTTCGAGGAGCACGGGGCGAGCGAGCACTTCCAGCGGCTGGCGCTCGGCGAGCTCTTCCCGCTGATGGAGTCGCGCGAGCGCGCGTTCTACGAGACCGTCGACTGACGCGTGAAGAGGGGGTCGCTGCTCGTCGCGCTGTTCCTGGCGGCGCTGACGCTGCGCCCGCAGCTCGTCGGCGTCGGGCCGTTGCTGCCGTCCGTCCAGGACGACCTGGACGTCAGTCACGCCGTCGCCGGCCTGCTCGGCACGATCCCGGTGCTCTGCATGGGGCTGTTCGCGCCGCCGGCGCCGTACCTCGTCGCGCGCGCCGGGTCGCGTCTCGCGGTCGCGGCCGCCGTGCTCGCGGTCGGCGCCTTCGGCGTCGCCCGCGCGCTCGTCCCCGGCGCGGCCGGCGTGGTGCTCCTCACCGTGCCCGTGGGCATCGGGATGGGGCTCGCCGGGGCGATGCTGCCGGTCGCGGTCAAGGAGCGCTTCGCCGACCGGCCCGGGTTCGCGACCGGCGTCTACACCGCAGGCATGACCGTCGGCTCCGCCGTCGGCGCGGCTGCGGCGGTGCCGCTCGCGCATCTCGGCAACGGCTGGCGCACGCCGCTCCTCGTGTTCGGAGTCGGCTCCGTCGGCCTCGGAGCGCTCTGGCTGCTGCTGACGCGTGCCGAGCCGCCGCACGTGCGCGCCGAGGTGCGGCCGCTGCGGCTGCCGTTCCGGAGCCCGCTCGCGTGGCGGCTCGTGGCGGCGTTCTTCTTCATGTCGTCGGTGTTCTACGGGCTCAACTCGTGGCTGCCGGACGCGTACGTCGAGCGGGGCTGGAGCGAGAGCTCGGCGGGGGCGCTGCTCGCGGTCCTCAACACCCTCACCATTCCCGTCGGCTTCGCCGTCGCATGGATCGCCGACCACCGCGGCCAGCGGCGGGTGTGGCTCGCCGGCGCCGCGTTCCTGCAGCTCGCGGCGCTCGTCGGCGTCGTCACCGTGCCGTCGGCGGGCTGGCTCTGGTCGGTCGCGCTCGGGGTCGCGATCGGGCCGCTGTTCCCGCTGACGATGACGCTGCCGCTCGACGCGACGACGCGGCCGGCCGAGGTCGCGTCGCTCGCCGGGATGATGCTGGGCGTCGGCTACACCCTCTCGGCGACGTCGCCGCTCATCCTCGGCGCGATCCGCGACGCGACCGGCGGCTTCACCGCGGTGCTCTGGACGCTCGTGGGCGCGGCGGCCGCGCTCGTCCTCGTCGACGCGTCGTTCAGCCCCGAACGGCTCGGAGCCGGTCGATCGTCTGCCGGGCCCCCTCCGCAAGCGGCGTCCACCTGATCCCGCCGAGCGCCGCTTCGAGCGCCGTGCCGTCGAACTCCTCCGGGAACGGGAGGCGTGTCTCCTCGTCGACGTCGACGCGCACTCCGCTCGCCTCCTCGATCGCCGCCGCCGTCTCCGCCAGCGTGACGGCGGGGCCGCCGAGGTGGAAGACGCGCGCTCCCTCGGTGGCGGCGCGGGCGGCGGCGACGAAGACGCGCGCTGCGTCGGGGGCGTACTGGAGCTGCGTCCGGCCGCCGAAGGCGATGCGCGCCGGCTCTCCGCGTGCGGCCGCAGCCATCGCCAGGCTCGGCGACGCCGTCAGCCCGGCGTCGCGGCCCGGACCGTAGACGATGAACGGCCGGATGCCGACGGACGCGACGCCCTCCTCGGCCCAGAAGATTCGCGCGAGACCCTCGCACGCCTGCTTGTGCACGCCGTAGAAGGTCGTCGGGTGGCCGGGCGCGTCGTTCGGCACGGGCGCGCCGTCGTCGTCCGCGTCGGAGTACACGGCGGCCGAGCTCGCGTACGCGACGCGGAGCCCGCGTGTCTTGGCGAGGTCGAGCACGTTCACGGTGCCGCCGATGTTCACCGCGGTGCCGTACGGCGGGTCGCGCTTGATCAGCGGGATCAGCAGTGCGGCGAGATGCACGACGTGGGTGATGCCGTGCCCGTCGACCGCTCGCTCGAGAGCGGCGCGGTCGGTGACGTCGCCGCGCTCGACCGGGACGCCGTCGGCGCCGGCGAGGACGAGTCGCCGCCGGTCGTCGCCGAGATCGAAGCCGACGACGGGCACGCCGTCCTGCGCGAGGACCGCGCAGGTCCAGGCGCCGATGCAGCCGAGGGCGCCCGTTACGAGGAACCGCTCCGCTTCCACGCTCACGGGTCGACGTAGATGGTGACGACCTCGGTGTAGAACTCGATCGCGGAGCGGCCCTGCTCGTGCGGGCCGAAGCCGCTCTGCTTGATGCCGCCGAACGGGACATGGACTTCCGCGCCGGCCGTCTGCGAGTTCACGTGCAGGAGACCCGCCTGCGCCTCGTCCTGGAACCGTGTCGCGGCCGCGAGGCTCGAGGTGAAGATCGACGCGGAGAGGCCGAACGGAACGGCGTTCGCGCGCGCGAGCGCCTCGTCGAGGTCGCCGAACCGGTAGAGGCTCGTGACCGGCCCGAACACCTCCTCGCACGACAGGAACGCGTCGTCGCGGACGCCCTCGAACACGGTCGGCGGCAGCAGGAGCGCCTCCTCGTGCGCCCGCTCGCCGCCGGCCGCGACCTCCCCGCCCTCGTCCCGGCCCCGGTCGATCGCCTGCACGATCTCGTCGAACTGCGCCTGGTTGACGATCGGCCCGACCTCCGTCTCGGGGTCGAGGGGGTCGCCGACGCGCCCGCGCTCGACGCGGGCGAGGAACGCCTCGCGGAACGCGTCGTAGGCCCCGTCCTCGACGTAGATGCGGCGCGTGGCGGTGCACTTCTGCCCCGCCGACCAGAACGCGCCCGCGTACGCGGCTTCGGCGGCGCGCCCGAGGTCGGCGTCGGCCGTCACGATCAGCGGGTTGTGGCCGCCGAGCTCGAGCTGCACGCGCTTGCCCGCGCGCGTCGCCTCGTCGCGCACGCCGTGCCCGGTCGGCACGGAGCCCGTGAACGAGATCGCCCGCACGCGCGGGTCGCGCACGAGCGCGGCGCCGGCTGTCGAGCCGCGGCCTGTGAGCACGTTCAGGACGCCCGCCGGGAGGCCCGCCTCGGCGAACGCCTGCGCGACGTGCAGGCCGGTCTGCGGCGCCTCGTACGCGAGCTTGAGCACGACGGTGTTGCCGTAGACGAGCGCCGGCGCGAGCTTCCAGACGGGGATCGCGATCGGGAAGTTCCACGGCGTGATCAGGCCGACGACGCCGAGCGGCCGGCGGCGCGTCGAGACCTGGCTGCCGGTCAGCGACTGCTCGAAGTGCTCGCCGACCGGCCGGAACGCCTCGCTCGCCGCGTAGCGCAGGATCTGCGCCGCGCGCAGCGTCTCGCCGCGTGACTCGCGCAGCGGCTTCCCCATCTCGCGCGTCATGTCGGTTGCGATCTCGTCGACGCGCCGCTCGAGCGCAGCCGCGGCCGCGGTCAGGTACGCACCGCGCGCCGCGAGCGGCAGCTTCGCCCAGCCGGGGAACGCCGCCGCGGCGGCCGCGACCGCCGCGTCGACGTCGGCCTCGGTCGACGCCGCGAACGTTCCGACCGTCTCCGACGGGCGCCACGGGCTCGCCTTCTCGTAGGTCGCGCCGCCGTCGGCGCCCGTCCACTCGCCCCCGATGTAGTTCTGTCCGCTCATCCGTCTCCTCCCACGGTGTTCACGAGCGTGCCGATGCCGTCGATCGCCACCTCCACGCGATGGCCCGGCCGCAGGGTGTAATCGTCCGGCGGCACGAGGCCCGTGCCGGTCAGGAGAATCGTCCCCGCCGGCACCGGATTGTCGCGGACGACCCACGAGACCAGCTCGTGAGGCGTCCGCCGCATCTTCGCCGTCGACGTCTCGCCGGCGTAGAGCTCCGTGCCGTCGGCGTCGTCGATCCGCAGCCTGATCGTCCAGGACGCGCGCCAGTCGGTCGGTGCGACCAGCGCGGGCCCGATCGCGCACGCGCCCGCGAAGATCTTCGCCTGCGGGATGTAGAGCGGGTTCGCGCCCTCGATGTCGCGGCTCGAGACGTCGTTCCCTACCGTCACCGCGACCGGCTCGCCGCCCGGGCCGATCACGACGCCGAGCTCGGGCTCCGGCACGTTCCAGCCGGAGTCGCGACGGACGCGGATCGTCCCGCCGGGCCCGACCGTCCTGCGCATCGCCGCATCCTTGAGGAACAGCTCGGGGCGATCCGCCTCGTACACGAGGGCGTACACGTCGCGGGCGTCGGTGGCCGCCTCCTCGAGCCGTGCGTCGCGGCTCCGCTCGTACGTGACGCCGGCGCACCAGATCTCCGGCGCCTCGATCGGCGGCAGCAGCTCGAGCTTCCCGAGCGGCGCCTCCGCGACGACTGTGCCGTCGCCCTGCAGCGCCGCCAGCGGGTCGTCGTGGTCGAGGACGGCGACGGCGTCGCCGGGCTGCAACCACCCGGCGCGCGCGGTGCCGGCGTGGCGGACGCGCACGACGGGGGTCAATAGGTGGCCCGGCCGCCGGAGATGTCGAAGCACGCGCCGGTCGAGAACGTCAGCTCGTCGCTCGCGAGGAAGCAGATCAGCGACGCGACCTCGTCCGGCTGCCCGATCCGTCCGAGCGGGATGCGCGAGGTCATGTACGCGATGTGCTCCTCGGAGATCTGGCCGAGGATCGGCGTGTCGATCACCGCGGGCGCGATGCAGTTGACGAGCACGCCCGAGCCGGCGACGTCCTTGCCGACCGCCTTCGTCAGCGCGATCACGGCCGCCTTGGACGACGAGTAGGCACCGGCCATCGGGTTGCCCTCCTTGCCGGCGATCGAGGCGACGTTGACGATGCGCCCGTAGCCGTTCTCCTTCATCTTCGGGAGCGCGGCGCGATTCGCGAAGAAGACCCCGTCGAGGTTGATCGCGTGCACGCGGCGCCACTCCTCGTCGGAGACGTCCTCGGTGTGCAGCGAGTCGCCGCCGACGCCCGCGGCGCAGACGAGCACGTCGAGGCGCGGTAGCGCGTCGACGGCCGCGCGGATCGCGTCGGGGTCGCGGACGTCGTCGCCGTTCGCGAGGTCGTACACGTACACGTCCGCGCCGCCGGCGCGAAGGCGCTCGACGGTCGCGGCGCCGATCCCGCTCGCGCCGCCCGTCACGAGCGCCACCTTTCCCTCGAAGCCGTAGCGATTCGGCACGGCTGAATTTCTATACGGTCTCGCCGTGACGGACGGGATCCTTCGTCGGTACCCGCTCGGAAGAAGCGGCAGCGAGGTCCGAACGCCCGGTGGGCTCGCGCTCGAGGAGCTCTCGCTCGACGACGCTCGGGTCACGCGAGACGAGCTGCGCGCGACCCCGGAGACGCTGCGCCTGCAGGCGGAGGTCGCCGAGGCGGCGGGACGGCCGGCGCTCGGCGCGAACCTTCGTCGCGCCGCCGAGCTCGCCGACGTGCCGCACGACGTGGTGCTCGACCTCTACACCGCGCTGCGGCCGCGCCGGGCGACGGCCGCCGAGCTCGAGGCGTGGGCGGTGCGGCTCGAGCAGCGAGGCGCCGTCTGCACGGCCGCCTTCGTCCGCGAGGCCGCCGAGGTGTACGCGGCCAGGGGGCTCCTTGCCTGAGCGGTCCGAGCGCTTCGCCGCCCGCGCCGGGCGCGAGCTCCGCCGCGAGGTGCTGATCGAGCCGCTCGCGGAGCTCGGGCTCGTCGCGTTCGACGGCCCGAACGACCCCGTGCCGTCGCTCGTGCTCGAGGGCGACCACGTCGTCGAGCTCGACGGGCGGCGCGAGGAGGATTGGGACGTGCTCGACCACTTCGTCGCGCGGAACGGGATCGACCCGGCCGCCGCGCGCGAGGCGGCGTCGCTCGAGGACGGCGAGATCGCACGGCGGCTCGTCGACGTGGACTGCGCGCGCGCCGAGCTCGTGCGCCTCTCGCGCGGGCTCTCACCGGCGCGCCTCGCGCGCATAGTCACCATGCTCGACCCGGTCGAGCTGATGTTCGCGCTGAAGAAGCTGCGCGCGCGGCACGCTCCGGCGAACCAGGCGCACGTCACGAACCTGAAGGAGAACCCGGCGCTGCTCGCGGCGGATGCCGCGGAGGCCGCCGCGCGCGGGTTCGCCGAGCTCGAGACCACCGTCGGCGTCTCGCGCTATGCGCCGCTGAACGCGCTCGCGATCCTCGTCGGCGCCCAGACGGGGCGCCCCGGTGTGATGACTCAGTGCGCCGTCGAGGAGCGCCTCAACCTGCGCCTCGCGATCCAGGGGCTCGTGACCTACGCCGAGACCCTCTCGGTCTACGGGACCGAGGCCGTCTTCGTCGACGGCGACGACACGCCGTGGTCGAAGGCGCTCCTCGCCTCGGCCTACGCGTCGCGCGGCGTGAAGGTGCGCTTCACGTCGGGCGGCGGCTCCGAGGCGCTGATGGGCGAGTCGGAAGGGAAGTCGCTCCTGTACCTGGAGGCGCGCTGCCTCGCCGTCGTGCGGGCGGCGGGATCGCAGGGCGTGCAGAACGGCTCCATCTCCTGCGTCGCGCTCGCGCTGGCGCTGCCCGGCGGCACGCGCGAGGTGCTGGCCGAGAACGTCCTGGCGGCGTGGCTCGACCTCGAGGTCGCGTCCGGCAACGACGCGATCGCGAGCCACTCGGAGATCCGGAAGACCGCGAAGCTGATGGGGCAGTTCCTCCCCGGCACCGACTTCGTCACCTCCGGGTACTCGTCGATGCCCCGCTACGACAACATGTTCGGCGGCGGCAACTACGACTCGCACGACCTCGACGAGTGGCTGACCCTCCAGCGCGACTGGCAGGTCGACGCGGGCATCGAGCCGCTCGCCGAGGAGGACGCGGTGACGGTTCGCGAGCGCGCGGCCCGCGCCGTGCAGGTCGTGTTCGAGGAGCTCGGCTTCCCGCCCGTCACCGACGAGGAGGTGGCGCTCGCCGCCACGTGCCTCGACTCGCGCGACCTGCCCGACCGCGACCGCGCGGCCGACGTGCTCGCGGGCGACCGCGTGCTCGCAGAGGGGATCAGCGGCCTCGACGTCGCCCGTGCGCTCGAGCGGCGCGGGCTCCGCGACGTCGCCGAGGCGGTCTTCACGATGCAGCGCCAGCGCGTCGCGGCCGACTACCTACAGACGGCGGCCGTGATCGACGCCGACGGCACGGTCGTCTCCGCCGTCAACGCGCCGAACGACTACCGCGGGCCCGGCACGGGCTACCGGCTCGAGGGCGCGCGTTGGGAGCGGCTCCGCCGCCTCCCGCACGCGGTCGACGCCCGGCTCCTCGGCGCGCCGCCGCCGAGCGAGCCGCTCCTGCGGGCCGTGGGGGAGGCGCGGGCGCTCGACGCCCCCGACGACGTGGTGATCGCGGTCGGGCCGGCCTTCGCCGGGGCGCTCGGCGAGACGATCAACGGCCTCGCGCACGGCGTCGTCCTCGCCGCGATCGTTGACGGCGTCCAGGACGGCGGTGCGGTGCCGCGTGTCGTCCGCGTCCGCCGCTCGGCCGACGTCGCGTTCATCGGCCACGACGGCGCGCGGCTCGCCGGCTCACGCGTCGCGGTCGGCATCCAGTCGAAGGGAACGGCGCTGATCCACCGCGCCGACCTGCAGCCGCTCGACAACCTCGAGCTCTTCGGCATGGCGCCGCTCCTGACGCTCGAGTCGTACCGGCAGATCGGCCTGAACGCGGCCGGGTACGCGCTCGGCCGTGCCGTCTCGCCGGTGCCGACGCTGCTCGACAACTACGCGCGCGCGAAGCTGATCGTCCGCACGACCCTCCTGCACGCCCGCGAGGCGGCGGAGGTAGTACGAGGCGCGCCCGCAGTCGAGGTCGCGCCGGTCGAAATCTCCGCTGCCGTCTAGGGCTGCTGCAGTGAACCGGCGTGACCGGCACCGGTCATGCCGGGCGCGGGTGGCGGGAAGACGCGAATGCGAGGCGGTGGCCGACTCCGCCGGCCACCGCTCGGCGCGAACGAAAGATGTCGGAGAGGGGGCTCGTGGCGGAGAACCGAAGGTGCTCCCCCACGCGGCGTGACCGGTCATGCCGGACGCGGGTGGCCGGAAGACGCGGGGCCGACGCGAGGGCCGGCTCAGCCGGCCCTCGCCCGCTACGAGCGAAAGATGTCGGAGAGGGGGCTCGTGGGGGAGAACCGGAGGTTCTCCCCCACGCTATTTCTCCACGTGCGCGGCGCCGCCGTCGGAGCCGAGCACGAGATCGAGGTCCTGATCCGGCACGTGGTCGAGCGGCACCGGGGCGAGTGCCTCCATGAAGGTCACGCCGCCCGCGGAGTAGAGCTTGTGGTGCAACCCGCGGTTGACGACGACGACGTCGCCCGCGCGCAGCGTCGTCGTGTCCTCCTCGATCGTCATCTCGACCTCGCCCTCGAGGATGAGCATCACCTGCTCGGTGTCGTCGTGCTTGTGCCACGGCACCTGCTTCCCGGGTTCGTACTGCACGCGGCAGAGGAGCACCTGCTCGCCGCCGATCGCGTGTAGCCGGACGCCGTCGACGAACTCCCAGGCGTCCCGGCCGTTCCACGTGCGGAACGGCCGCGAGCGCTGAGCCTCAGGCGTCGACACCGAAGTA
>DASUAX010000074.1:0-2417 GCA_035763525.1 Gaiellaceae bacterium | reverse complement strand
GCGGTGTTCCGCTCCGTCGGCATGCAGCCGCTCGTCGTCCGGAGCGAGATCGACGGCTTCGTCGCCGACCGGCTGCTCGAGGCCCTCTGGCGCGAGGCGCTCTGGCTCGTCTCGGACGGCGTCGCGACCGTCGAGGAGGTCGACGACGCGATCCGCTACGGCGCGGGCCTGCGCTGGGCCCTCATGGGCACCTTTCTCACCTATCGCATCGCGGGCGGGGAGGAGGGAATGCGCCACTTCCTCCGCCAGTTCGGGCCTGCGCTCGAGTGGCCGTGGACGCACCTGACCGACGTTCCCGAGCTCACCGACGAGCTCGTGGAGAGGATCGCCGAGCAGTCCGACGCGCAGGCGAACGGCGCCTCGCCGCACGAGCTCGAGCAGCTGCGCGACCGTGTGCTCGTGCGGTTGCTTCAGGCCCTACGTGTCGAGGAGACCGCCGCCGGCGCGACGCTCGCGGCCTGGGAGCGCGAGCTGCTCGGAGCAGCTCCGCCGGCGTCCGCCCGTCACGTCCCTGCGGAGTGGGTCGACTACAACGGCCACGTCCACGAGAGCCGGTACCTCGAGCTCTTCGCCGACGCGACGGATGCGCTACTCGGGGGTCTCGGCGTCGACGCGGGCTACCTCGAGGGCGGCGGCAGCTTCTTCACCGTCGAGACGCACCTCTCGCACCTGCGCCAGCTCGGGGCCGGAGATCGCGTTCGCGTGACGACACAGGTGCTCGACTCCGACGAGAAGCGCCTCCACCTCTTCCACGTCCTGCTCCGCGACGGTGAGGCCGACCCGGTGGCGACCGCGGAGCAGATGCTCCTCCACGTCGACACCGAGAGCGGACGCGCGGCGCCGGTGCGAGAACCGGTTCGGGAGAAGGTCGCCGAGCTGACGCAGCAACATGGATCGCTCCCCCGGCCCGACCGTGCCGGCCGTTCGATCGGCGTCAAGTGAGCCGCGACCTGACGCCGCTCTTCGAGCCGCAGACGCTCGCGATCGTGGGCGTCTCGTCCGATCCCGGGAAGTGGGGCTACTGGTTCGCGCGCGATGCGGCTCTCGGGGCGCACCGGCGGCGCGTCTATCTCGTCGGCCGGAACGGCGGCGAGGTGCACGGGATGACGGTGCATCGCTCGCTCGCCGACCTGCCGGAAGCGCCGGAGCTCGTCGTGCTCAGTGTCCCGGCGGACGGGCTCGAGGCGGCGGTCGACGACTCGCTCGCGGCCGGTGCGCGGGCGCTCGTCGCGATCGCGGCCGGATTCGCGGAGCTCGGCGAGGCGGGCGCGGCGCGCGAGCGGGCGCTGGTCGAGCGGGTGCGCGCCGCCGGCGCGGCGCTCGTCGGCCCGAATTGCCTCGGTGTCTTCGACGGAGCTTCCGAGCTCCAACTCGCCTCGACGCCCCTGCCGGCGGGACCGGTCGGCTTCGTCTCACAGAGCGGCAACGTCCTGCTCGAGGTCGGCCTGCTGCTCGAGGACTTCGGCCTGGGGTTCTCACGCGCGGTCTCGATCGGGAACCAGGCCGACGTGGGCGTCACCGAGCTCGTCGCCGCGCTCGGTGAGCACGACGGGACGCGCGTGATCGGTGTCTACTGCGAGGACTTTCGCGACGGCCGCGCGTTCGTCGAGGCGGCGCGGACGGCGGGGAAGCCGGTCGTCCTGCTCACGGCCGGTCGCAGCGCAGCGGGCGCCCGCGCAGCCCGCTCGCACACCGGCGCGCTGACGAGCCGCCGCGAGGCGGTGGAAGCGGCGTGCCGCGCGGGCGGGATCCATCTCGTGGATACCCCGCGGGCGCTGGTCGACGTGATGCAGGCGCTGCTCCTTCGGTGTCGGCCTCGTGGCCGGAAGGTCGCCGTGATCGGCGACGGCGGCGGCTACGGCGCGATCGCGAGCGACCTCCTCGAAGGACGTGGGCTGAAGCTGCCGTTGCTCTCCGATTCGACACAGGCGACGCTCCGCGAGCTGTTGCCGTCGACTGCTCCTACCGCGAACCCCGTCGACCTCGCCGGAGCGGGCGAGCAGGACGTCTTCAGCTTCGCGCGCACGACGCGCGCGCTGCTCAAGGCAGACGACGCGGACGCCGTCCTCTTCACCGCGTACTTCGGCGGCTACAGCACGCTCTCGGACGAGATGCGCGACCGCGAGGTCGCCGTCGCAGAGCTGCTTGCGCAGGCGGTGAGCGAGACTGAAAAGCCGCTCGTCGTCCACACCATGTACGCGAGCTCGCCTGCGGCTCGCGCCCTGCGTGCGGCCGGGGTTCCCGTGTACCGGGTGATCGAGTCGGCGGTCGACGCGGTCGCGGCGCTCGCCGCGGACGGCGCGGCCACATCCCCGCTGCCCGCTCTCCCTGCCGCGGCGCCGCCGCTGACGGACGCGAGCTATCCGGCGGCACGGGCCGCGCTCGCGGATGCCGGGATCCCGTTCGGCGAAGCGCGG
>DASUAX010000073.1:0-7597 GCA_035763525.1 Gaiellaceae bacterium | reverse complement strand
GAGATCGCGGCCGAACTCGTCCTCAGCGAAGCGACAATCAAGAGCCACGTCGCGCGCATCCTCGACAAGCTGCACCTACGCGACCGCACCCAAGTCATCGTCTTCGCCTACGAATCCGGCCTCATCCGCGCAGGTCAGGAGTCATAGCGCAACGCTGCACGCTCGCGCCTGCGTCCACTGTTAATCCCAAGGTCGCAGGTTCGATCCCTGCCCGGCCCATGACAAATAACCTGCTAAATGGCATCTTCAGTCACAACTTCCCCGGCCCATCACGACGACGACGAAGGCCGCCGGCCGCGACGAGACGAGACGAGACGAGACGAGAAAACGGTGTGTCAACCATCAGTCCCGGGGCGCCCGCGTCCTCCGCGCGCTGTGCGAGCGAGGCCGCGTCAGCGGTCGAGAGTGACGCGATTACCAGTCGGCGCGGCTCCGGAGCGCGGTCCGCGCGGCGTCGACCTCCGCCCGCACCGCCTCCAGCTTCGAATCGAGCGCGGCCACCTGCCGCTCGGTCACCTCGCGCGGAGCGAACGCGTGGCGCTCCTTCAGCACCACGAGCCGCTTGACGAGCTCGGCCTCCTGGTGCTCGAGGTGGCGGAGCTTCGATTCCGCGTCCGCGCGCGTTCCGCGAACGGTCGGCTCGGAGCGATCGGCGGTATGGAACGTCCACACTCCCTCACGTTGAGCGAAGATCGGACGCAGCGCCGCCGTGCGTTCGTATCGGCCTGCCCGCCCGATCGCACAGAAGTTCGCGCCGTCAGCGCATGAAACGCGCGCGGAGCGTCGCGCCGGCGACGCCGGCCGCGACCAGCACGAACGCCGTCGCGAACCGCGCGAGCGACGGCCCGTGCGAAGGGAGCTGACGCTGCTCGTGCTCCAGGCAGAACCGCCCCATTGTCAAGACGTTGCAGTCCTCCGCGCCGCACGCGTGCACCATCGGCAACCTCGCTTACCTCCTGTCGCTGACGAGAAGCAGCATCTCACGTCGCGGGCTCCGATTCAGCCCCTTGAGTCACCGCTCGCGGCGGCGTACGACGAGATCCGGCGAAGGCCCTCCGCCAACCTGTCGCGCGAGGCCGCATAGCTCAGGCGCAGATGCCCAGCACCTTGAGGGCCGAACGCGGTGCCCGCGAGCACGGCGACGCCGGCGTCCTCCAGCAGCTCCTCGGCGACGCGCTCCGCCTCGACCGGCAACCCGCTCACGTCGGGGAACACGTAGAACGCCCCGGCAGGGACGGCGCACCGCACGCCCGGGATCGCGTTCAGCCCGTCGACGACGAGCGACCGCCGGGCGAGCAGCTCGGCGCGCATCGACTCGACGGACCCCTGCGGTCCCTCGAGCGCGGCGACGGCGGCGTGCTGGACGAACGGAGGCACGCACGACGTCGAGTTGACGAAGAAGCGGACGAGCGGCTCGACGAGCGGCGGCGGCACCGCGGCGAAGCCGCAGCGCCAGCCGGTCATCGCATACGCCTTCGAGAGGCCGTCGAGCACGATTGCCCGTTCGCGAAGCCGGCCGCCGGCGGCGATGCTGCCGAACGGCACGTCGTACTGGAGCTGCGCGTAGATCTCGTCGAGCAGGACCCAGGCGTCGGTCTCCTCGAGCACGGAGGCAACAGCGTCGGCCGCCGCCGTGTCCAGCGACCCTCCGGTCGGGTTGTGCGGCGCGTTCACGATCACGAGCCGCGTGCGCGCCGAGAGGAGCGCGCGCAGACGGTCCGGGTCGAGCGTGAAGCCGTCCGCCTCGTGCAACGGCACCGGCACGGGCGTCGCGCCGGCGTAGCGAACGGCCGACTCGTAGATCGGGAATCCCGGGTCGGGGACGATCACCTCGTCGCCCGGGCCGCACGTCGCGAGCACGGTGAAGAACACGAACGGCTTCGCGCCGGTGCCGACGAGGCAGTCGCCCGCCTCCACCTCGAGGTCGCGTGTCCGCCGCAGGTAGGAGGCGGCCGCCTCCCGCAGCTCCGGCAGCCCCGCCGACGGGCAGTAGTGCGTCAGGCCGCGCCCGAGCGCGTCGACCGCCGCCGCGACGACGTGCGGAGGCGTCTCGAAGTCGGGCTCTCCGATCTCGAGGTGGACGATCGACCGCCCCGCCCGTTCGAGCTCCTGGGCGCGCGCGAGCACGCCGAAGGCGGTCTCGTTGCCGAGCCGCGCGAGGGCGGCGGCGAGCAGCGGCTCGGAGGTCTCAGTCACCGTCGCGGTACGTGACGCGCTCGCGCCGCCCCGACTCGGCGGAGCGGAGGATCGCGTCGCAGGCCTCGGCGGCGCGGTAGCCGTCCTCGAAGGTGGCGCCGTGCGGCGCCACCTTGCCGTTGCCCGCGATCGCCGTGAGCAGGTGGTGGATCTCGTGCACGAACGTGTGCTCCCAGCCGATGACGTGGCCGTGCGGCCACCACCACTCCCAGAAGGGGTGGTCGGCCTCGGTGACGAGGATCGTGCGGAAGCCCTTCCCGCCGTCGGAGTGCTGCAGCTCGTTCAGGCGCTCGAGGTCGAAGACGAGCGAGCCCTTCGTGCCGTTGATCTCCCAGGCGAGCGCGTTCTTCCGGCCGGCGGCGAACCGCGACGCCTCGATCGTCCCGACCGCCCCGCCGTCGAACTCGACGACCGCCTCGAACGCGTCGTCCACCTCGCGCCCCGCCATGAACGTGCGCGTCGAGGCGGAGACGCTCGCGATCTCGCCGACGAGGTAGCGCGCGAGGTCGATCACGTGCGCTCCGAGGTCGCCGAGCGCGCCGGAGCCCGCCTCGTCCTTGTGGAAGCGCCAGGCGTCCGCGGTCGTCGTCCCCCACTCCTGCAGGTACCGCCCGCGGAAGTGCAGGACGTCGCCGAGCTCTCCCGCCTCGAGCAGCTGCCGCGCGAGCCGCACTGCCGGCACGAACCGGTAGTTGAACGCCGTCATGTGCCGGACGCCCGCGGCGGCGACACGCCGCCACATCTCGAGGCTCTCGTCCGCAGTGCGGCCGAGCGGCTTCTCGCAGAAGACATGCTTGCCCGCCTCGGCCGCGGCGATCGTCGGCTCCGCGTGCAGGTTGTTCGGGCCGCTGTTGTCGAGCAGCTGCACCTCCGGGTTCTCGACGAGCGCGCGCCAGTCCGTCACGTGCCGCTCGAAGCCGTAGCGGTGCGCGGCCTCCGACACCGCCGCCTCGTCACGGCCTGCGATCGAGACGAGCCGGGGACGCAGCGGCGGCGGCCACGCCATGTACGAGAGCTTGCGGTAGCCGTTCGCGTGCGCCCTGCCCATGAACGCGTAGCCGAGCATCCCGACGCCGATCTCGGGAGCCTCGGTCCCGCCGCGCGCGCCCGCGTCGACGCCGATCCCACCCGCCATCACGCCCCCGCCTTCTGCATCGCCGCGTCGAACGCGATCGCCGACGGCGCGAAGTCCGTGCGGCGAACGAAGGCGAGCGCGTCCGGCGCGCCCCAGTCGCGATCCATGCCGCTGTCCTCCCACTCGATCGAGAGCGGGCCGTCGTAGCCGATCCGGTTGAGGGCGCGGAACAGCTGCTCGAAGTCGACGTCACCGTGCCCGGGCGAGACGAAGTCCCAGCCGCGCGCCTCCTCGCCGAAGTTGAGGTGCGAGGCGAGGATCGACCGCCGGCCGTCGAGCCGCTTGTGCGAGTCCTTGACGTGCACATGGTAGATCCGGTCGGCGAACTCGAGCGCGAACTGCGCCGGGTCGAGGAACTGGTGGGCGAAGTGGCTCGGGTCGAGGTTGATGCCGAACGCCTCCCGGTTGCCGATCGCGTCGAGCGTGCGCCGCGCGGTCACGAAGTCGTAGGCGATCTCGGTCGGGTGCACCTCGAGGCCGAAGCGCACACCCTCCGTGTCGAACACGTCCATGATCGGCCCGAAGCGCTCCGCGAAATCCTCGTAAGCGCGGTCGATCTCCGCGAAGTCGTTCGGCGGGAACGAGTAGATCAGGTGCCACACCGGCGAGCCCGTGAAGCCGTTCACCTGCGTGACCCCGAGCTGGGCGGCCGCGCGCGCCGTGTCCTTCAGCCGCTCGGCCGCCCGCCGCCGCACGCCCTCCGGATCGCCGTCGCCGAAGACCTCCGGCGGCAGGATCGCGCGATGCCGCTCGTCGATCCGGTCGCACACCGCCTGGCCGACGAGATGCGCGCCGATCGCCCACACGCCGAGGCCGTGCCGCTCGAGCAGCTCCCGCCGCCCCTTCGCGTAACCGGCGTCCGCGAGCGCCCTGTCGACCTCGAAATGATCACCCCAGCATGCGAGCTCGAGACCGTCGAAACCCCAGCCGCCGCACTTCGCCGCGAGCTCCTCGATCGGCAGGTCGGCCCACTGGCCGGTGAACAGGGTGACGGGACGCGCCATGGCTGCTCCTTTCACGCGGATGGCAGGGGAACGGCGAGACCGGCTGCGCCGAGCCCGGAGGTCGGATAGTCGCGGCCGGAGCGCGCGAGCAGCTCGAGCCCGAGCCGCGCACGCCGCACGCGCTCGCGCGAGAGGGCGACGGTCGTCGACTCGAGGTGGGTGCCCGCGGGGTAGACGTCCGGGGCGTTGCGCAGCCCGAACTTGACGTAGACCGGCGCGGCGACGCGGATCAGCTCCGGGATCTCGTGGTGCCGCACGAACCCGCCGACGTTGTCGGGAGCTTCCACGTAGACGTCGAGCGGGACGTCGACGGCGGCCCTGACGGCGGCGATCTGCGGCAGCGTCAGGTCGGTCGGGAGGTTGATCGTGGACGCGCCGAGCCGCTCGAGCACGCGGGCCGCGGCCGCGTTCGCCGCCGGCAGCATCACCGACACCTTCGCCTGCATCTCCCTCGGCAGCACGCCCGCGGCTCTGGCCTCCGAGAACGCGTCGAGGACGCCGACGTCCGCGATCAGCACCGAGCGAAAGCCGTGCTCGGCCGCCCGGACGCAGTCCTCGAGGTTCGCGACGAGACCCTCCTGGCCGTGCGCGGCCGCGGCGAAGCCGGCGTGCGCGCGGGCGGTCGCGGAGAGGCCCCAGGCCGCGTTCGGGCGCGCGAAGAGCGACACCTCGACCCTCGCGGCCGCCGCCGTGCGCGCCAGCTCGTCCAGCTCGGCGTCCGTCTGCATGAACACCCCCGAGCCCTGCGAGACGCGATGGACGCGCACGTCGAGCGCCGCCGCCGTCTCGAGCACGGCGTCGAGGCAGCGCGGCCCCTCTGTCGAGGGGATCTCGACGCGGTACATCGCCCCGTCGGGGAAGCGCTTCGGCGAGTCGGGGAGGTCGTTCAGGTCGCGGTCCGGGAGCCCGAGCGCGCTGAGCAGGGAGCGGACGGCCATCGCGACCGATCCTACGGTAGGTTGAGAACGTGGGTCTGCCGGCCGACCTCGAGGCGCGCTTCTCCGCGGCGAGCGCGACGATCACGGCGCCGGAGCAGCTGCGGACGTACGAGTGCGACGGCCTCACCGGGCGCCGGGTGGTGCCCGCGCTCGTCGCGCTCCCTGCCACGGCCGACGAGGTGCAGGCGGTGGTGCGGATCTGCCACGAGGCCGGCGTCCCCTTCGTCGCCCGCGGCGCCGGCACGGGCCTCTCCGGCGGCGCGCTGCCCGTCGCGGACGGGATCGTCATCTCGCTCGCGCGCCTGAACCGCGTCCTCGAGCTCGACCTCGACGCCGGCCAGATCGTCGTCGAGCCCGGGGTGACGAACCTGGACGTGACCCGGGCGGTCTCCGCGGACGGCTTCTACTACGCGCCCGACCCGTCGTCGCAGCAGGTCTGCACGATCGGCGGCAACATCGCCGAGAACTCGGGCGGCGCGCACTGCCTCAAGTACGGCTTCACCGTCAACCACGTGCTGGCGGCCGACGTCGTGCTGCCGGACGGCGAGCTCGTGACCCTGTCGGTGTGGGACGACGGCCCCGACCTGCTCGGCCTGTTCGTCGGCTCCGAGGGGACGCTCGGGATCGCGACGCGGCTCGTCCTGCGGGTGCTCCGCGCCCCCGCCGCGGTACGCACGCTGCTCGCCGGCTTCGAGCACACGGATGCGGCCGGAGCGGCCGTCTCCGCCACGATCGGTGCCGGCATCCTGCCCGCCGCGATCGAGATGATGGACGCGATCACGATCGACGCGGCGGAGCAGGCGGTCGGGGCCGACTACCCGCCCGGGTGCGGCGCGGTGCTGATCGTCGAGCTCGACGGCCCCGTCGAGCAGGTGGAGCAGGACCTCGTCGCCGTCGAGCGTCTCTGCCGCGAGCAGGGTGCGGCCGAGGTCCGGATCGCGTCCGATCCCGCCGACCGCGCCGCCGTCTGGCGCGGGCGCAAGGCGGCGTTCGCGGCGATGGGACGCGTGAGCCCGAACTACTACGTCCAGGACGGCGTCGTGCCGCGCACCCGGCTGCCGCAGGTGCTGCGCCGGATCGACGAGCTCTCCAAGGAGCACGGGCTCCGGGTGGGCAACGTCTTTCACGCCGGGGACGGGAACCTCCACCCGCTCGTCCTCTACGACGGGCGGGTCGACGGCGAGGCGGCGCGCGCCGAGGAGCTCGCGAACCGGATCCTCGAGGCGTGCGTCGATGCGGGCGGCTCGATCACAGGCGAGCACGGCGTCGGCGCCGACAAGGCGTGCGCGATGCCGCTGATGTTCGCCGAGGCCGACCTCGAGGTGATGCAGCGCGTCCGCCGCGCCTTCGACCCGAGCGGGCTCGCGAACCCCGGCAAGCTCTTCCCGACGCCGCGCCTCTGCGGTGAGGTGCCGGGGCCGTACCGGGCGCACCCACTGGAGCTGGCGGGCCTTGCCGCGCGCTTCTGACGCGATCGTCGAGCACGAGCCGGGCGACCTGACCTGCATCGTCGGCGCCGGCGTGCGCCTCGGCGCGCTGCAGCGGGAGCTCGAGCGGCACGGCCAGCGCCTGTCGCTCGACCCGCCCGGCGACCCGACGCTCGCGGAGTGCGTCCTCGACGACCTGTCGGGCCCGCTCCGTCACCGCTTCGGCACGATGCGCGACCTCCTGATCGGCATCACTGTCACGCTTCCGGACGGCACGCGCGCGAGCTCGGGCGGGAAGGTCGTGAAGAACGTGGCCGGCTACGACCTGGGGAAGCTCTTCTGCGGCTCGCGCGGGCGCCTCGGCCGGGTCGAGCAGGTCGCGCTCAAGCTGCACCCGCGGCCGCAGGCGGCGCGCACGGTCACGGCCGAGGCGGCCCGCTGGCCGGAGCTCCACCGCTCCGGCCTCGTTCCGAGCGCGGTCGACGTGGCGGCGGGAAACATGCACGTCCTCTTCGAGGGCTCACCGGCAGCGGTCGACGCGCAGTCGCTCGCGCTCGGCGGCGAGGAGTCCGACCCGTGGCAGGAGCTGCGGACGCTGCAGGGCCAGCTGCCGGGAAGGCGGCGGTGGGACGGCGCCGACGCGCCGCTCGTCCGCCCGGGGCCGCGCGTCGCGTACACCGCGGAGGCGCGTGAGGAGCGGTGGAGCCCGCTCGCGGAGCGCGTCGTGGAGGCGTTGTGCAGCCGGAGCTGATCGCCGACTGCGTCCACTGCGGCTTCTGCCTGCCCACGTGCCCGACGTACGAGCTGTGGCACGAGGAGATGGACTCGCCGCGCGGCCGCATCCACCTGATGGGGGCGCTCGTCGACGGGTCGCTCGAGCTGACGGACACGGTCGTC
>DASUAX010000072.1:0-13154 GCA_035763525.1 Gaiellaceae bacterium | reverse complement strand
CCGCGCGTCGTCGTGCGCGACCTGGGCGACGAGGTGCCGCCCCGTGTGATCGCGATCGCGCGCCACCGCGACCGCTACCACTCCCCGGCGGCGCGCGCGTTCGTCGAGACGACGCTCGGTCTCCCGCGCTAGTACACCCGTCCGCAAGTTCAGGCCGGTTCCCGGCGGCGTCTCGCCGCCCGTGGCCGCGTCCTCGGTTGCCCCGGTAGCTTCGGCTACCGGGGCGCCCTGCGTCCTTGCCACGACCGACGAGCCACTCGCCGGATAACCGACCAAACTTACGGACAGGTGTACTAGTCGGCGCCGACCGGCTCGGCCAGCACGGCGCCGGCCCGTGCGAGCCACGGTGCGGCGCCGAGCCGGCCGAACGTCTCGGACGCCTCGGCGAGGAGCGGCGCGGAGTCGTCCCCGCGGCCGCGGGCTGTAAGCCACTCCGCGTGCTCGAGCAGGCACACCGCCAGGTGGAACGGGAGCTCGAGCGCCCGCAGCTGCGACCCGGCCGCCGTGAACAGCGCATCCGCCGACGGATCGTCGTCCGCGAGCCGTGCGCGGAAGCGCGCGGAGAGCGCGGCCAGATACGGCGGTCGCAGACCCGGCAGCAGCGCCTCGACGGTCGCGAGCAGCTCCTCCACCCGCTCCCGGCGCCCGAGCGCGAGGGCGGCCTCCCCCGCATGCAGGAAGCCCTGCTTCACGTCCTGGGCGGCGATGCCGAGCGAAGCGCGCAGCGCGAAGGCCCGCTCGCCGCTCGCGAGCGCCTCGGCAAGGTTTCCCTCCGCGAACCGGACGGCCGCGGCTCCGGCCGCGTAGCTCCCCTGCGCCTGTACGTCGCCGGAGCGCCCGATGTGCTCGTGGCGGACGAGCAGGTCGCGAGCCGCGTCGAGCTCGCCCCGGTGCAGCAGCACCTCGAGCGGCCCCGTCGTCACGCTGCCGAGCAGCGGGTTCACGCCGATCTGCTCCTCGGGCAACTCGGCGAGGAGCGCAATCGACTCGTCCCAGCGGCCAAGCATGAAGAGCACGTAGCTGTGCTCGGCGTGGACGAACCATTCGTTCCTGCGGTCGCCGAGCCGGCGTGCAAGCACGAGACCCTGCTCGAGGTGGGCGAGCGACTCGGCGTAGCGGTCGCGCTGGAAGCAGAGGTCGGAGAGATTCCCCGCGGTCGTGGCGGCGTGGCCGTAGAAGTCGTGAGCAAGCGCTCGTTCGAGCGCGAGCTGCAGCAGCGCGCGTGCCTCCTCGGGCCGCGACGGAGCGACGATCATGCTCCTCGTCGTCCAGCCGCGCACGAGCTCCTCGGGCAGCGCCAGCGCCTCGGCGAGGTCGAGCGCACGATCCGTCCACGTCTCCGCTTCCGCCGGGTGCCCCGCGAACCAGTGACCCTGCCCCAGCCGGTTGAGCAGGAGCACGACGTCGGCGTCCGGCTCGTCGCCGGCGATCGTCGCGTAGGCGCGCTCTGCCCGCTCGATCGCGTCGGCGACCCGCCCGACGATCTGGTCCGCGTACGCTGCATGGGCCGATGCACTCGCCCCCGCGTGCGTGTCTCCGGCCTCGCCGTACAGGACGACGGCGCGCTCGAACATCCCACGCGCTTCCTCGGCCGCGCCTTCCTGCACGAGCATCTGCCCTGCACGGACGAACGCCCCCGCCTGCTCGGAGGGCTCCGTCGCGAGCTCGGCCGCCTGCTCGAACGACCGCCGCGCCTCGGAGGAGGCGCCGAGCGAGGCTGCCCGCTCCGCCGCCCGCAGGAGCGCCGCGTAGGTGCGCGCCCGCAGCGACCGGGCGTCGGGTGCATCCGGGTCGAGCCGGTAGGCGTCGAGCAGGTGCGCCGCGACGACCTCGGCACCCTCTTCCTCCGCGAGGGCCGCGCCCAGGTACTCGGCCGCTGCCAGGTGGCGGACGCGCCGCTCGCGCTTCGAGAGCGTCTCGTAGGCGACGTGGCGGACGATGTCCTGCAGGAATCCGTACTGGCCGTGCTCGGGCGAGCGGGTGTCGCTCTGCCGGCCCAGTACCTCCTTGCGGACGAGCGCAGTCAGGAGCGGCTCGACCTCGCCCTCCCCGAGACCCGCCACGGCGGCGAGCGCCGAGGCCGTGAACGTCTTCCCGAGCACCGCCGCGTCCTGCAGCAGCCGCCGCTCCTCCGGCGAGAGCCCGTCGAGACGGGCTGCGACGAGCGCGTGCAGCGTCTCCGGCACGTCGAGCTCGCCGATCTCGCCGCGGACGCGATACGCCGACTCCTCCTCGACGAGCACGCCGCGGTCGAGCAGCATGCGGACCGTCTCGACCGCGTACAGCGGCACGCCCTCCGCCCGCTCGAGGATCCGCCGCCGCAGTCCCTCCGGTAGGTCGGGCACGAGCCCGGCGAGGAGCTGCTCCATCGCCGGCTGCGACAGCGGCTCCAGGTAGAGCGAGGTGAAGTTGCGGTGACCCGCGCCCCAGCCCGGCCGCCGCTCCGCGAGCTCGGGCCGCGCCAGCGTGACGACGTAGATCGGCCGGCTGCGCGACCACTCGAGCAGGTGCTCGACGAAGTCGAGGAGCGAGGAGTCCGCCCACTGCATGTCCTCGAACACGAGCACCGTCGGGTTGGCGTCGGCGAGCCGCTCGAAGAACAGCCGCCAGGCGGCGAAGAGCTCCTGCCGGTCGGAGGTCTCGCGCTCGCCGGCGCCGAGCAGCTGCGCGAGCCGCGGCTCCGCGAACCGCCGCTCCTCGGCGTCGGGGATGTGCTCCACAAGCGCCTCCCCGAGCTTCGTCTTCGCGACCGACGGCTCGTCGTCCTCGCCGATGCCGCAGCGCATGCGCACCATGTCGGCGAGCGCCCAGTAGGCGACGCCCTCGCCGTAGGCGAGGCAGCGCCCGCGGTGCCAGTACACGAGCTGCGTGATCCCGTCGAAGTACTTGTAGAACTCCCACGCGAGCCGCGACTTGCCGATCCCCGCGACGCCGGTGACGGAGACGAGCTGCGCGCGGCGCTCGTCCGCCGAGACGTGGAAGAGCTCCTTGATCAGGCGCAGCTCACGGTCGCGGCCGACGAACGGCGCCTCGAGCCCCTGCGACCTGAGCGACCCGCGCACGCCCGAGACGACTCGGCGCGCCCGCCAGAGAGGCGTCTCGCCCTCCTTGCCCTTCAGTGCGAACGAGCCGGCGTCCTCGTAGACGATCGTCTCGGCGGTCGCGCGGCGCGTCGTCTCGCCGACGAAGACGTTTCCCGGCTCGGCCGCCGACTGGATGCGCGAGGCGGTGTTGACGAGATCGCCCGCCACCATGCCCTGCCCCTGCGCGCCGAGCGTCACCGCCGCCTCGCCGGTGAGCACGCCCGCGCGGGCTCGGAGGTCGTCCGCGCCGAGTTCCTCGCCGAGCGCGGAGACGGCCGCCACCAGGTCGAGCGCGGCACGCACCGCGCGCTCGGCGTCGTCCTCCGTCGCCGCGGGAGCTCCCCACACCGCCATCACCGCGTCGCCGATGAACTTCTCGACCGTGCCGCCGTACAGCTCGATCAGCCGCCGGCAGCTGTCGAAGTAGCGGGAGAGGAGCTCTCGCACCTCCTCCGCGTCACGCGACTCGGAAAGCGTCGTGAAGCCGACCAGGTCGGCGAAGAGCACGGAGACGAGGCGCCGCTCGGCGGCGGGCGCCGCGACCGGGGCGACGGCCTCGTCGGCGAGCGCCGAGCCGCACTCGCCGCAGAAGGCGTCTCCGGGGTCGTTCGACGCGCCGCAGGCGGTGCACGTGCGGGCGAGCGGCGCGCCGCAGCGCGAGCAGAACTTCCGGCCGGGCCGGTTGTCCGCCCCGCAGCTCGAACACGACGCCACGCTCAGAATCTAGTCCACTGCGCGGCGACCGTCGCCTTACTCGACCGTGACCGTCTTCGCGAGGTTGCGAGGCTGGTCGACGTTGAGGCCGCGCAGGCGCGCGATGCGGTAGGCGAGCAGCTGCAGCGGCAGGATCGCGAGCGCGGCCTGGATGAACGCCGGCGACTTCGGCACGTAGATCACGTCGTCGGCGTGATGCTGGATGTCCTCGTTGCCGTCGGTCGCGATCGCGATCACGTGCGCGCCCCGCGCGCGCGTCTCCTGGATGTTCGAGACGACCTTCTCGTAGACGTGGATGCGCGTCGCGACGACAACGACCGGAGTACCTTCCTCGAGCAGCGCGATCGGGCCGTGCTTCATCTCGCCCGCCGAGTACGCCTCGGTCGGGATGTACGAGATCTCCTTCAGCTTCAGCGCCCCCTCGAGCGCGACCGGCAGCCCGATGTGGCGACCGAGGTAGAGGAAGAACGGCCGGTCGTGGAACCGCTGCGCGATCTCCTCGATCGGGTGGTCGCCCTGCAGGAACCGCTGCATCTTCTCCGGCAAGTCGTAGACCTCGTCGAGGATGAACTCGACCTCGGCTTTCGGCAGCGTCTGGCGGCACTGCGCGAGCTTGAGCCCGATCAGGAAGAGCAGCGCCGTCTGCGCCGTGAACGTCTTCGACGCGGCGACTCCGACCTCGAGGCCCGTGCGCGTGTACAGCACCGAGTCGACCTCGCGCGTGATCTGCGAGCCCATCATGTTCGTGATCGCAACGGTGCGCGCCCCCTGCTCGCGCGCGAGCTTCATCGCCTGGATCGTGTCGCGGGTCTCGCCCGACTGCGAGATCCCGATCACGAGAGTGCCCGGGTCGATCACCGGGTTGCGGTAGATCCACTCGCTCGCGACGTCCGGCTCTACCGAGACGCGCGCCCACTCCTCGATCGCGTACCGCCCCACGACGCCCGCGTGGTACGAGGTGCCACAGGCGACGATGACGATGCGGCGAAGCGCCTTCAGCTCGTCCTCGGTCATGCCGAGCCCCTCGAGGACGAGGTGCCCGTGACGTACCCGGTCGCCGATCGTCTCGGCGACGCCCTCGGGCTGCTCGTAGATCTCCTTGAGCATGAACGTCTCGTAGCCGGAGCGCTCCGCGGCGTCGTCGTCCCAGTCCACCTCGACGACGTCGTGCTCGACCGGGCCGCCTGTCTCGACGTCGACGATCCGCACGCCGCCGGGCGTGATCGACACGATCTCGCCGTCGTTCGGGTACTGGACACGCCGCGTCTCGGAGAGGAACGCGGCGAGGTTGGAGGCGAGAAAGTTCTCGCCGTCGCCGAGCCCGACGACCATCGGAGTCTGGTGGCGGACGCCGACCAGGTGGCCCGGGTGGTCGTGGTGGATGACGACGAACGTGAAGTGCCCCTCGAGCCGCTGGAAGACCGCGCGCACGGCCGCGACGAGGTCGCCGTCGTAGGCCTCCTCGAGCAGGTGCACGATCGTCTCGGCGTCGGTCTCGGACGTGAAGGAATGGCCGCGCTCGAGCAGCTCGCGGCGGAGCTCGCGGTAGTTCTCGACGATGCCGTTCAGGACGATCGCGAGCTTGCCGGCGTCGCACGCGGTGAGCGGGTGCGCGTTCTGCTCCGTCACGCCGCCGTGGGTCGCCCAGCGCGTGTGCCCGAGGCCCGTCGTCGAGACCGAGCCGTTCGGCCCCGCCGCCTCGACCAGGTTCTCGAGCGGCCCGACCGCGCGCACGTAATCGAGGCCGTCGTCCTCGAGCAGGGCGATGCCGGCCGAGTCGTAGCCGCGGTACTCGAGCCGCTTCAGCCCCTGGAGCAGCAGCGGCTTCGCGGGCCGGCTGCCGACATATCCGATGATCCCGCACATCCGGGGCCCCCTCCCTAGAAACGGCAAAGCCCGGCTGTCTGGGTCCCCCCCCCCTCGTCGGGACGGGTCAGCCGAGCTCTCGTCGAACGAGGTTGGCGATGCTACCACAGGCGTCCTGCGCCACATCCGTATTCTCCGCCTCCACCAGGACCCGGATCAAGGGCTCGGTGCCCGAGGGACGGACGAGCACGCGGCCGCTGCCGTTCCACTCCCGGTTCACGCGCTCGACCTCGGCGAGCACCGCCGGCGTCAGCTCCTTCTCGGCGACCGGGACGTTCTCCTTGACCTGCGGGTAGCGCGGCATCACGCCCGCCGCCTCGCTCAGCCTGCGACCGTGCAGCGCGCCGCAGAGCAGCAGTCCCGCCGCGAGCCCGTCGCCCGTGACGTGATCGCGGAGGAAGATGATGTGGCCCGACTGCTCGCCTCCGAGGATCGCGCCCTCGCGCTGGAGCGCCTCGAGCACGTACCGGTCGCCGACGTCCGTCGTGTGCACGTGGATCCCGTGCTCGCGCATGAGCACGTGGAAGCCCAGGTTCGTCATCACGGTGACCGCGACCTGCTCGACCTGCTGGTCGAGCGCGAGGATCGCGACGATCTGGTCGCCGTCGACGACCTCACCCTTCTCGTCGACGGCGAGCATGCGGTCTCCGTCGCCGTCGAACGCGATGCCGAGGTCGAAGCTGCCTTCGCGCACCGTCCGCTGCAGGAGCGCGAGGTCCGTCGCGCCGCAGCCGACGTTGATGTTCGTGCCGTCCGGGTCGTCGCCGATCGCGTGCACCTCGGCCCCGCAGCGGGCGAACGCCGTCGGCCCGAGGCCCGAGTACGCGCCGTTCGCGCAGTCGACGGCGATCCGCAAGCCGCCGAGGTCGGAGCCGAAGCGCTCGAGGATGTGCGTCAGGTACGAGTCGGTCGCCACCTCGACGTGCTCGATCCGCCCCTGGTCGACGCCGGGACCGACGGTCAGCAACGCCTCGATCTGCTCCTCGGACGCGTCCGACAACTTGTGCCCCTGCGAGTCGAAGAACTTGACGCCGTTGTACTCCGGCGGGTTGTGCGACGCCGAGATGACGACGCCGAGGTCGAGCGCGAGCAGCGCCACCGCCGGTGTCGGAAGGACGCCCCCGAGGATGCAATCACCGCCGGCAGAGAGCACCCCGCGTGCGAACGCCTCCTCGAGCTCGACGCCGGAGGCGCGTGTGTCGCGGCCGACGAAGACCTTCGCCGCGCCGGTCCACGTTGCGGCGGCGCGGCCCAGCCGCTCCACGAGCTCGGGCGTCAGGAACTCGCCCACGATGCCGCGGACACCGTCGGTGCCGAAGTACCTCCGCGCCACGGAGGCGACGCTACCGCTTGCTGAACTGCGGGGCCTTGCGGGCCTTGTGCAGGCCGGCCTTCTTGCGCTCGACCTGGCGCGCGTCGCGCGTCAGGAAGCCGGCGCGCTTGAGCGGCACGCGGAGCTCTGGATTGACCTCGACGAGCGCACGCGCGATGCCGTGACGGACCGCGCCGGCCTGCCCCGTGGGGCCGCCGCCGTGGACCCGCACGCGCAGGTCGTACTGCCCCTCGAGCCCAGCCGTCTTCAGCGGCGAGGTCGCGAGAACGCGGTGGACCAGGCGCGGGAAGTACTCCTCGATCGTCTTGCCGTTGATCCAGGTGACGCCGGCGCCGGGTCTGAGGATCACCCGTGCGACGGACGTCTTGCGCTTGCCGGTGCCGAGATACTGAGCGGGAGTCGCCATCTGCTTACACCTCGAGAGGGGTCGGAGCCTGCGCCTCGTGCGGATGCTCCGGCCCTGCGTAGATCTTGAGCTTCGTCAGCTGCGAGCGGCCGAGCTTCGTCCGCGGGAGCATTCCCTTGACCGCCGCGCGAAGCACCTCCGTCGGCTGCCGCTCGAGCTGGTCGCGGAGCGACCGGCTGCGGAGCCCGCCGGGGTAGCCGGAGTGCCGGTGATACATCTTCTCGTCGAGCTTCTTGCCCGTCACCGCGATCTTCTCGGCGTTGACGACGACGACGAAGTCCCCCGTGTCGACGTGCGGCGTGAAGACGGCCTTGTTCTTGCCGCGGAGGCGGTCGGCGATCACGGTCGCGATCCGGCCGAGGGTCTTGCCCTCCGCGTCGACGAGCACCCAGTCGCGCTGGATCTCGCCCGGTTTGGCTGAGTACGTCTTCATTGCGAGAAAACGCGGACCGCACAGGATCCGCGGGGCGAAATGGTAGCAGGGTTCCCGAGCACCCAGGCGACCGCCAGGCCCAGGGGCACCGTCAGGTCGTGGCGTCCACGTGCGACCGGAGGGCGAGCAGTGCCGCGTCGCGGCGAACGGAGTCACCTGCGGATTTGAGCATGGAGGGCCGCGGCAAACTCGGCCGCGCCGCCGTGAGACGGATGCCGCGCGTACGTCCCGCCGAGCGCGGCGTGGGCGACGCGGCCGACCGCGACCACGTAGCGGCCCCCGGCGAGCTCGTCCGCGAACACGCGTCCCTCTGCCACCTCGCGACGCGTCGGCGCGCGATTCGACGTGTCGGTTCCCGGATGCGTCGGGACGACGTTCCAGAGCAGGACGTCCTCGGTGACTCCCAGCCCGGCGAGCACGCACTGCACGATCGTCGCGGTCGCCTCGGCCGGGCCCGTACCCGTGAGCTGCCGCTCCGAGGTGAACGGGAGCCCCGACACGCGCGCGCCGCGGTACCCCGGCGCCTCGCCCACGAGCAGGATCGGTGCCTCTGCCCGCGAGGCGAGATACGCAGCGAGCCGGTCGCGTCGCACGCACGCGCCCGCTCCGTCACGGTAGAAGTTCGTCGTGCGCCCGATGCGGGCGGCGACGAGACGGTCGATGAGCGAGCGCATCGAGATCCACACTCTGACCGACGGCGGCCAGCAGCCGCCGGAGATCGCCCGTGTCGTCGCCGGCTTTCTCGACGGCGCCGAGCGGACGCTCGAGCTCGCCCAGTACGACTTCAACCTCACGGGCGAGCCGCGCGAGATCGTCTGCGACGCGCTGAAGCGCGCCGCCCGCCGCGGCGTCCGGATCCGGTTCGCCTACAACGTCGACCACCGGAACCCGATCCCCGTGCCGCCGCCGGCGGAGCCGGACGTCGAGCTGATCGCGGCGCTGCCGGTCGAGGGAAAGGCGATCGCGGGCGTCCCCGACCTTATGCACCACAAGTACGTGATCCGAGACGACGCGGAGGTCTGGACGGGATCGCTCAACTGGACGAACGACTCCTGGTCGCGTCAGGAGAACGTCGTCGCGGTCGCCCGGTCGGAGACCGTCGCGAAGTCCTACCGCATCGACTTCGACCAGCTCTGGGCGACCGGCGACGTGGAGAAGAGCGGCTTCGTCGACCCGCGCGACTTCGACGGCATCCGCCCCTGGTTCACGCCCGGCCACGGGGAGGACCTGTCGGCGCGGATCGCGAAGCTGATCCGGCGCGCGCGCAGGCGTGTGCGCATCTGCTCGCCGGTGATCACGACGGGGCCGGTGCTCGGGACGCTCGCGCAGGTGATCTCCGACCGGAGCGTCGACCTGTCGGGCTGCGTCGACGTGACGCAGATCCGCGAGGTGGTCCACCAGTGGAGCGAGAACGGCAACGTCTCGTGGAAGCTGCCGCTGCTCGAGCGCGTGATGGCGGGGCCGTTCAGCGGCAAGGAGTCGACGCCGTACGGCGCGGGAACCGTGCACGACTTCATGCACGCCAAGGTGTGCGTCTGTGACGACACCGTCTTCGTCGGCTCGTTCAACCTCTCGCGGAGCGGCGAGAAGAACGCCGAGAACGTGCTCGAGATCGCCGACGCCCGGATCGCGGACCGGCTGGCGGCCTTCGTCGACGAGGTGCGCGCGCGTTACCCGCGCGTCACCATCGCTCCCAGTGGACGAGGTCGTCCAGCGGACGCTGCCGCGACCTGAGCCGCGACCCGGTCGGCGGGCTGTCACCGGCCCTGCCGACGAGTGCAAGCCCGAGCGGCACGACCTCCTCGGGCAGGCCGAGCAACTCGTCGAAGATGCGCTTCTGGTCGGGGTGGCCGACGAAGGCGCTCGCGAGCCCCTCGTCGATCGCCGCGAGCAGGACGAGCATCATCAGCGCTCCGGCGTCGACGAACCAGTACGGCACCGGCCACATCACCTCGACACCGCCGGTCGCTGCGAGCTTGTCCGCCTCGTTGTAGCGCGCGTGGTAGAGCGCCTCGTTCGCCGAGACGACCATGTGCACCGGCGCATCGGCGATGAAGTTGCGGCCGGACGTCGAGTAGTACTCGTCGCCGAAGGCGTGTGCGATCGCCTCGCGCGTCCCCTGCTCGGTGACGACGACGATGCTCCCTCCCTGGCTGAAGCCGCCGGACGGCGCGTGGCGGATCACGCCGGCGATGCGCTCGATCTGGTCGCGCGGGATCGGCTCGCGCAGGAAGGCGCGGTGCATCCGCCGCCGCGCGAGGATGTCGCGGTATTCCATGGCGCGGACCGTATACCGTCGCCGCCATGACGAGATTCCAGGGCAAGACCGCGGTGGTGACGGGCGGCGCGAAGGGCATCGGCGCCGCGACGGCGAAGCGGCTGGCGGCCGAAGGCGCGACCGTGGTCGTCGCGGACTTCGACGAGGCAGCCGCCGAGCAAACGGCGAAGGCAATCGGCGGTCACGCGGTGCGCTGCGACGTGACGAACCTCGACGACGTCGAGGCGGCGGTCGAGGCGGCGAAGTCGCACGGCGGGTCGGTCGACGTGCTCGTGACGTGCGCCGGGATCATCCGCGACAACCTGCTCTTCAAGATGTCGGACGACGACTGGAGCGCCGTCATCGACACCCATCTGAAGGGGACGTTCTACGCGGTGCGCGCGGCGCAGCAGCACATGGTCGAGCAGAAGTCCGGGAAGATCGTGCTGATCTCGTCGACCTCGGCGCTCGGGAATCGCGGACAGACGAACTACTCGGCCGCAAAGGCGGGGCTGCAGGGGATGACGAAGACGCTCGCGATCGAGCTCGGGCCGTTCGGCGTCAACGTCAACTGCGTGGCGCCCGGGTTCATCGCGACGGACATGACGCGCCAGACGGCCGACCGGATCGGCGTCCCGTTCGAGCAGTTCATGGAGCACGTGGCGCAGGAGGTGCCTCTGCGGCGCGTCGGGCAGCCGGAGGACGTCGCCTCGACGATCGCGTTCCTCTGCTCGGAGGACGCGGGCTACGTCAGCGGCCAGGTCGTCTACGTCGCCGGCGGCCCGAGGACCTGAACGCGAAGGCGGTCAGCCCCGCGTCAGTTCGCGGCCGAGCGCGTCGTAGGCGACATAGGGATACCGCTCGACGGCAGATCCGGGGAGCTGCTCGCGGAAGATCGTCCAGACGTTCGCATCGCGCGGGCCGGAGCCCTGCTTGACGGGGAGGCGACGGCGAAGCGTCGCCTCCTTCGTGAAACCGAGTTTCGCCGGCACCCGCTCGCTCCGCTCGTTCGCAGGGTCGACGCGGATCTCGACGCGGTCGATGTCGAAGCAGGCGAAGCCGGCCCGCGTCAGCGCCGCCGCGAGCTCGGTGGCGTAGCCGCGCCCGATCGCATCGGCCGCGATCCAGTAGCCGATCTCGAGGCCGCCTTCTCCCTGCCGCGGATGAAGGCCCGTGCCGCCCAGCAGGACCGACTCGTCCGGCGCGAAGACGCCCATGATGTGGTTCTCGTCGCGGTCGTACTGCGCCCGAAAGTCACGTAGCCGCTCGTACACGTCGTCAAGCGGCTCCGGCGCGTCCGGCGTCCACGGCATCCACGGCCGCAGGTGCTCGAGGCTCCGGTCGACCGCGTCCTTCAGCAGCGGCGCGTCCTCCGGGTCGTAGCAGCGGAGGACGAGGCGCTCCGTCTCGATCCGGTACGGCGTCATGCCGGGATGATACACGGCTGTGTTACACAGATTTGTATAATACGAAGCTGTGACAGCCCGGCATCCGCTCCGCAACCCGTTCACCTACGGGGAGGCGGTCACCGACGTCGCGTTCACGGATCGCGCGCGCGAGCTCGCCGAGCTCGCGGCGGACATGCGAAACGGCCAGAACGTCGTCGTGATCGCGCCCCGCCGCTACGGCAAGTCGTCGCTCGTGCGCGCCGCCCTCGGCCGTCAGAGGGGCGACGGTGTGCTCGTCGTGGAGGTCGACCTGATGACCACACCGACCAAGGAGCGGTTCGCGGCCAAGCTGGCGAAGTCGATCCACGACGACCTCGCGACGGCCGTCTTCCGCGCCCGCGAGCGCGCACGGGTCTTCTCCTCGCTGCGGATCACGCCGTCGATGACCGTCGACACCGACGGGCGGATGACGTTCGGGTTCTCGGCGGCCCGCGATCCGGGTGACATCGACGCGACGATCGAGCGGCTCCTGGAGCTGCCGGCCGAGATCGCGGCCGAGAAGCGCAAGCGGGTGGTCGTGTACTTCGACGAGTTCCAGGAGGTGACGAGGCTCGATCCCCACCTGCCGGGGCTGATGCGCTCCGTCTTCCAGTGGCAACGAGACGTCTCGCACGTGTACGCGGGCAGCAAGCGCGAGGTGATGCACCGGCTCTTCAACGACCGGAACGAGCCGTTCTACCGCAGCGCGAAGGTGATGGAGATCGGCGCGATCGAGCCCTCGGTCTTCGCCGCCTTCGTCCGTGCGCAGTTCGACCGAACGGACCGCGGGATCGGAGACGCCGCGCTCGACCGGCTCCTCGCCGTCACCCGGGGCCACCCCCACGCGACGCAGCAGCTCGCCTACGCGCTGTGGGAAGAGGTGCCCGAGGGTTTCACCGCCTCGGAGGACGACGTCGAGGCCGCTCTACGCGCCGTGCTCCGCGCCGAGAACGCGCGCTTCACGCTGGTCTGGGATTCCGCGACGCCGCCCCAGAAGCTCCTGCTCCAGGCGTTCGCACGCGAGGCCGGACGGCCGTTCACCAACGCGTATCGGATCGCCCACGAGCTGCCGCCCTCGTCGGGCGTCCAGCGAGCGCTCCGGCCCCTGATCGCGCAGGAGCTCGTGCGCAAGGAGCCGGACGGCTCCTACGACCTCGCCGAGCCGTTCCTCCGCGAGTGGGTCCTGGCGTTCGCGATGTAGCTCACTCCCACTCGATCGTCGCCGGCGGCTTCGAGGTGACGTCGAGCACGACGCGGTTCACCGCCGGGATCTCGTTCACGATCCGCGACGCGATCACCTCGATCAGGTCGTACGGGAGCCGCGCCCAGTCGGCGGTCATCGCGTCCTCCGACGTGACCGCGCGGATCGCGATCGGGTAGCCGTAGGTGCGCGAGTCGCCCTGGACGCCGACGGAGCGGATGGCCGGCAGCACGCAGAAGCTCTGCCAGAGCTCGCGGTAGAGGCCGGCCTTCCGGATCTCCTCCTGCAGGATGGCGTCCGCGTCGCGCAGCGTCTCGAGGCGCTCCTCCGTGACGTCGCCGATGATCCGGATCGCGAGGCCGGGCCCGGGGAACGGCTGGCGCCACACCATGCGCTCCGGCATGCCGAGCTCCTCGCCGACACGCCGCACCTCG
>DASUAX010000071.1:0-25357 GCA_035763525.1 Gaiellaceae bacterium | reverse complement strand
GACTGGTGCCGAGGTTTCCTACGCGCTAGGTTCGAGAGGAATGCCACGGGAGCCCGACGAGACGACGGCCGAGCGCGAGCTGACGCGCCGGCTGCGGCAGCGGAACGTCAGCATGCGGTGTCCCGCCTGCGACTGGACGCTCGACGGGCCGATCGGCGACTACGTGCTCGAGCCCGCGTCCGGCGCCGAGGCGGTCGACGCGTTGAGAGGCGTGAAGCTGAAGGTGTTCGCCTGCCGCAACTGCGGCTACGTCCGGCTGCACTCGGCGAACCTCCTCAGCGACATCTCCGGCGGGCGCTGAGCGCTTCGAACCGGCCCGTGCCGGGAACACCGCGCAACAATGCCGCGGGGGATGACGCCGATCGGACGTGAAACGGACCGCCGCGGCCAGCTGCAGGCGCTGACCGACGCGGCGCTCGCGCACCTCGAGCTGGATGCGCTGCTCGCGACGCTGCTCGTACGGACGCGTGACACGCTCGGCGTCGACACTTCCGCGGTGCTCCTCGTCGACCCGCGGACAAACGAGCTCGTCGCGCGCGCCGCGGTCGGCATCGAGGAGGAGGTCGAGCAGGGAGTGCGCGTCCCGGTGGGGCAGGGCTTCGCCGGCCGAATCGCCGCCACGTCGCGGCCGATGATCCTCGAGGACGTCGCGCGGGCGGAGGTCGTCAACCCGCTGCTCGAGCAGAAGGGCATCCGCTCGATGCTCGGCGTGCCGCTCGTCGTCGCGTCCCAGGTGCTCGGAGTGCTGCACGTCGGCTCGCTGACGCCGCGCAGCTTCGACGAGTCGGACGT
This sequence comes from Gaiellaceae bacterium, assembly GCA_035763525.1. Taxonomy (GTDB): domain Bacteria; phylum Actinomycetota; class Thermoleophilia; order Gaiellales; family Gaiellaceae; genus PALSA-600. The sequence continues at coordinate 24,565 of DASUAX010000071.1, read as the reverse complement.
CGAGCTGCTGCAACTCGTCGCCGACCGTGCCGCGATCGCGATCGAGCATGCCCGGCTGTTCGAGGCCGAGCAGGCGACGCGGCGGCGGGTCGAGGACGTTCAGGCGATCACCGACACCGCGCTCGCATACCTCGACGTCGACGAGCTCCTCGACGTCCTCCTCCCCCGAATCCGCGACATCCTCGCCGCCGACACCTGCACCGTCCTCCTCCGCGACGAGGAGACCGACGAGCTCGTCGCGCGCGCCGCCATCGGGCTCGAGGAAGAGGTCGACCGGGGCGTCCGGATCCCGCTCGGCCGCGGGTTCGCCGGCGTCGTCGCCGCCGACCGCCGGCCGGTCATCCTCGACGACGTCACGCAAGCCGACGTCCTCAACCCGATCCTCCACGAGAAGGGGATCCGGGCGATGGCCGGCGTGCCGCTCGTCGCGGCCGGCGAGGCGATCGGGGTGCTGCACGTCGGCCGGCTCGCCGACAGGCCCTTCGGGACCGACGACATCGAGCTCCTCCAGCTCGCCGCCGACCGGGCCGCGATCGCGATCGAGCACGCCCGCCTGTTCGAGGCAGAGCGGCGCGCACGCACGCGCATCGAGAACGTGCAGGCGGTGACCGACGCCGCTCTCGCCCACCTCGACGTCGACGACCTGCTGGCGGTGCTGCTGCCGCGGATCAGGGACATCCTCTCGGCCGACACGTGCGCCGTGCTCCTCCTCGACGAGGAGGCTCACGAGCTCGTCGCGCGCGCCGCGCTCGGTATCGAGGAGGAGGTCGAGCAGGGCGTGCGCGTGCCGCTCGGTCGCGGCTTCGCCGGCCGGATCGCCGCGTACCGGCATCCGGTGATCCTCGACGACCTCGACGTCGCCGACGTCTGGAACCCGATCCTCCGCGAGAAGGGCCTGAAGTCGATGCTCGGCGTGCCGCTGCTCGTGCGCGACCGCGCGATCGGCGTCATGCACGTCGGCACTCTCACCTACCGGCGCTTCAGCGAGGAAGAAACCGAGCTGATGCAGCTCGTCGCGGAACGCGTCGCCCTCGCGGTCGAGCGCGCGCAACTGCACGAGGAGACCGTCCGCCTCGACCAGCTGAAGCTGAACTTCGTCGCGATCGCCTCGCACGAGTTGCGCACGCCCGCCACCTCCGTCTACGGGGCGTTCGCGACGATCGTCGAGCGAGGCGACGAGCTGACCGAGGACGTACGCGCGCAGTTGCTCCAGGTCGGGTACGAGCAGGCGACGCGCCTGCGGCGGCTGCTCGAGGAGCTGCTCGACCTGTCACGGCTCGACTCGCACGCGATCGCCCTCGACCCGCGCCCGATCGTGCTCAGGAGCGCGCTGGCGCAGATCGTGGAGCAGACGGTCGAGCAAGCCGAGGACGTGAGCCTCCTTGTTCCACAGGACCTGGCCGTGGTCGTCGACCCGCTCGTCCTCGACCGCGTCGTCTCGAACCTGCTGATCAACGCAAGACGGTACGGCCGGCCGCCGATCGTCGTCGAGGCGGAGCGGCACGACCGGCACCTCCGCGTCTCGATCGAGGATCAGGGCAGAGGCGTGCCGGAGGAGCTCCGGTCGCGGCTCTTCGAACGGTTCGTGCGCGGCGAGACGGCGGCGGGCAGCGGCCTCGGCCTCGCGATCGCGCGCTCGTACGCGCGGGCGCACGGAGGCGACCTGATCTACGTCCCGGCCGGGTCCGGCGCGCGCTTCGAGCTGATCGTCCCTCAGCAGACCTGAGTGACGAGCCCGCTGCGGACGTCGTAGAGGAAGCCGCCCGACTCCAGGCCTCCGAGGTACGGCGAGGAACGGATTCGCCGCACGTCGTGGCGGAGCGTCTCCTCGACGTCTGCCGTCACCCGGAACTCGAGGCTGCGCGTGTCGGGGCCACCCTTCGCGGCGATCGCCTCGTGCACGTCCTCGTCGCTGCCGCCGACCATGCGGCAGTCGGTGTGCGCCACGACCATCACGCGGCTCACGTCGAGGAGGTAGCCCGCGAGCACGAGCGTCCGGAGGACATCATCGGTGACGCGGGCGCCCGCGTTGCGGAGGATCTTCGCGTCGCCCGGACGCAGCCCGAGCAGCGCGAGCGGGTCGATGCGCGTGTCGATGCACGTGAGGACCCCGAGGCCCTTCGCCGCGCGCCCGGTCAGGTCGGCGTCGTCGAACCGCGCGGCGTACGCCCGGTTCGCGCGCAGCACGTCGTCGAACGCCACGAAGGGATTATCAGGCCTCGACGACCGGCTCCGGCCCTCTACCGGTCGCGAGGACGCAGCCGAAGAGAATCAGCGCGAAGCCGACGAGCATTCCGGTGCTGAGCCGCTCGCTCAGGATCGTGACGCCGAGGACCGCGGCGACGGCCGGGTTGACGTAGGTGATCACGGTCGCCCGCACGGGCCCGACCTCGGCGATCAGCGCGAAGAACACGAGGAACGCGAGCGCTGTGCACACGACCGCCAGACCGACGACGGACTCGACCACGTGCGCCGACGGCATCGCCGACGGCCACCGTACGGCCGCGAACGGCGCGTAGGTCACGGCGGCGAGGAGCAGCGAGCCGGCGACGACGCCGAGTGCCGGCACGTCGCTCAGCCGCCGCGCCAGGATGATCGGCCCGACCGCGTAGCAGACGGCCACGCACCCGATCTCGGCGACCGCAAGTGCGTCGACCTGTCCGATGTCGAGCCCGACGAGCGCCCCCACCCCGGCGATGCCGACCAGCAGCCCGAGCCAGCGCCGCCGGCCCTGCCGCTCCCGCGCGCCGGTCAGCCCGACCACGACCGCGCCGACGAGCGGCACCGCCGCGATCAGGAGGCCGGTCAGTGAGCTCGTCAGCTTCGTCTCGGCTCGCGCCAGGAGCACCCAAGGGATCACGACCTCGACGAGGGTGTAGGCGACGAACGGCGCGGCGCGGCGCACGAGCGGGCGGAGCTCACCGCGCCACGCCGCGAACGGGACGAGCAGCGCGGCGCCGAGCCCCGTGCGCAGGAAGACGAGCGTCACCGGCGCGAGCTCGCGCACGGCGACGCGGATCATCAGGTAGGGAACCCCCCAGATCAGGCACATGGCTGCGAAGAGCAGCGCGCCGCGCCGCGTCATCCGGGGCGGCGCTTCTGCGTCGGCGACTCGGTCAGCATCCTCACCACGTACAACGCTGCAACGACGGTGATCGTGAGGTCGTTCCCGAGGCACCACTGGCAGATGGCATCGATCGGCCCGAGCTGCGCCCACAGCAGGTAGCCGCTGAACGCGACGCCGACGACCGCGACGAAGACGCCGAGAGTCGCCGCCTGCACCCCGCGCACCAGAGCCAGCACGAACAGGACGGCGTAGGTGACGAGGCCGAGCAGCGCGACCGGCACGCCCGCGAGCTCCGCGTACTTCGACGTCTGCACCTTCTCGCAGCCCCCCGTCGTGCACACCGGTGCGATGCCGGCGTAGTGCACGTACGTGAGGTAGGCCGCGATCCCGGCGCCGACGAGGCAGGCGGCCGCGGCCGCGGCGCGCAGCCTCACCGCAGCGCGGCGTCGAGGCCCGGCGTGAAGTCCGCCGGCTCGAGCCCGCTGATCTGCAGCGGCTGCAGCGTGCCCAGCTGCTTCTGGTAGCCGAAGCTCGGCGTCGAGTTGATGCCGTACTGGTTCGCGAGCTGCTCCGCTTCCTTCAACTTCGCAGTCACGGTGTCCGAGTCGGCGTCGGTCAGGAGCTTCTCGGGATTCGCGCCGACCTCGCGCGCGGCTTCCTTGATCACGTCGATCGTGATCCACCCGCTCCGCTCCTCCCCCTGCCGCTCGTACAGCGCCTCGGCCATCTGCCACAGCTTGTCCTGCATCCCGGCGGCGTAGACCGCGCGGATGCCCGCGATGCTGTTCTGGGAGATGATCGGGATGCCGCGGTAGACGAGCTTCACGCGCCCGCCGCGGACGTAGTTCTGGACGACGGTCGGCAGCGTGTCGATGTTCCACTGCCGGCAGTACGGGCACTGCGGGTCCTCGAAGACGTAGAGCGCAAGCGGTGCCGACGCCTTGCCGAGCGTGTCGCCCGACTGCGGGGTCCCCGCGAAGGCGTCGGTCGCCTCGGTGCCGCCCCCGGAAGCGTTCGTGGCGGTCGCCGTGGTCGGCGACTTGGAGCCGCCCCCGCCGCCGATGAACGCGACGAGCACGACGACCACCACGATCGCCGCCGCGATCGCGCCTCCGAGCATCAGCAGCCGGTTCCTGTCCATTTCACGGACAGGATGCCCGATGCGACCCCGGTCGCCTCCGTGGAAACCCGCAGACGGCGGAGAGGCCCGGTCGCCCGGGCCTCCCGCTCGTCTCTGGTGCGGTGTGGTGGCCTAGCAGCCGGTCGCCGGCTGGCGGAAGCCCGGGAACGGGTTGAGGTCGCCCATCAGCGTGTAGCGGCCGATGTTCGCACTCGGTGACTGCGTCGGCTCGGACACGGTGTTCGGAGCGGTACGCATGAACCACGGCAGGAACACCTCGTCCTCCGGGTGGTAGTACCCGTCGGCGCTCTGGGAGCCGTTCGGGTTCGGGCCCTGGGCGAACGTGTTCGTGCCCTTCGCGAAGCCGATGCCCACGACCGGGTCACCGGTCTCGAGGATGTTCGTGCACCCGTACTGCGGCGCCGTCGGCGTCAGCCACGGCTCCACCCAGTTGTTCACGAACGGGTCGTCTGCCCATTCGGCGATCTCGTGCGAGATCGCGTGGATGTCCTGCAGCGCCCACGCGCTCTTCGGATTGAAGATGCCCGGCTGGACGTACGACGCCCAGGCGAACGTCTGCACCGGCTGGTTGCCGTTGCCGGCCGACGGCCCGTGGCCGACGCCCGTCGAGAACGTCCCGTGGTACCCGATCACGCAGCAGTTGAGCGGGTTGTTGCCGTCGTACAACATGACGCTGTTCGTCAGGTACAGCGGCAGGTGCGTCGGGTCGGCCTTCGTCTCGAGGTTCTTGATCTGCGACGACCACCAGCCGATGTCCACGTCGCCGAAGACAACGCCGCGGCCGCTCTGGAGCAGCACGCCCTGCCGTTGCGGGACGTTGATCGTCACGGCCGGCAGCACGTTCGTGTGCAACCGGAGGTGGTACGAGCTCGAGCCCGTCTGGTTGAACTGAGCCCTCATCGTTGCGTCCTGCAGCTGCAACGACTGGCCGGCGTCGTCCTGCGACAGCGCGCCGCCGGGCCCCTTCCCGCCGCTCGCGTCGGTGGCGAACGGCGTCGAGCCGTAATCGTTCGTCGCGAACTCCGGCGACGCGAGCGTCGGTCCGAGAACCTGCGTACCGTCGAATGTCATTCCGCCGACGTTCACGATGAGCGGTGTGACGTCGACTTCGACGGTCACGTCGCAGGCGCTCCCGGAACAGCTGTTCGGATTCGCGCCAACCATGTTGTAGCCGTACGTGACGCCGTTGTTCGGATCCGTCGTCTGGCCGAACCAGTGCGCAACCGTGCGCGTGGTCGGCAAGACGGTCGCTCCGCCCTCGACAGTCGTCTTCGGCGTCAGCTGCGAATCGTCGACGACCTGCGGGTTGACCGTCGGTGTCGAGCCCGCCGCGGCGACCGATGCGAGGACGGTTGCCAGGATCGCCACGAAACCAGCGAGCAGTACGAGCTTGCTTCTCAGCAAGACCATCTCCCCCTTCTGTTCGCGTCTCCAACGTGCCTGCCGGCCCGAAATATAGGCCACGATCTTCCGCCGTCAAGCCGCTACCGACTGCCGACCATCTAGGCTCCTCCGCGTGGCGCTCCTCCAGAGCCGGATCGAGCGAACGGACGACTTCGAGCGGCGCCGAAGCCGCATGCAGCGGCTCGTCGACGAGCTCCGTGAGCGAACGGCGCAGGTGGCCGCGGGCGGTGGCGAGCGCGCCGTCGAGCGTCACCGTTCGCGGGGCAAGCTGCTTGCGCGCGAGCGCATCGACAGGCTCGTCGACCCGGGCACCGCGTTCCTCGAGCTGAACGCGCTCGCGGCGTGGGACGTCTACGACAGCGGCGCTCCGAGCGCGGGCGTGGTCACCGGCATCGGCGTCGTCGAGGGGCGCGAGTGCGTCGTCGTCGCGAACGACGCGAGCGTGAAGGGCGGCTCATACTTCCCGCTGACGGTGAAGAAGCACCTGCGCGCGCAGGAGGTGGCGGAGCAGAACCGCCTGCCGTGCATCTACCTCGTCGACTCGGGCGGCGCCTTCCTGCCGCTCCAGGCGGACGTGTTCCCCGACCGGGAGCACTTCGGCCGCATCTTCTTCAACCAGGCGCGAATGTCGGCGAAGGGCATCCCGCAGATCGCGGTCGTGATGGGCTCGTGCACGGCGGGCGGCGCGTACGTGCCGGCGATGAGCGACGAGACGGTGATCGTCCGTGGCACCGGCACGATCTTCATCGGCGGCCCTCCGCTCGTGAAGGCGGCGACGGGCCAGGACGTCTCGGCCGAGGAGCTCGGCGGCGCCGACGTGCACACGCGACAGTCCGGCGTCGCGGACCACTACGCGACGAGCGACGAGCACGCGCTCGCGATCGCGCGCCGCATCGTGGCGAACGCGCACGCGCCGCGGCAGGAGCCGCCGTGGGAGCGCGCGACGCCCGAGCAGCCGGCCGTCGATCCCTCCGACCTCTACGGCCTCATCCCCGACGACCACCGGACGCAGATGGACGCACACGAGGTGGTCGCGCGGGTCGTCGACGGGTCGCGATTCGACGAGTTCAAGCAGCTCTACGGCGAGACGCTCGTCTGCGGCTGGGCACACATCGAGGGCTATCCCGTCGGGATCCTCGCGAACAACGGCGTCCTCTTCGCCGAGAGCGCACAGAAGGGCGCGCACTTCATCGAGCTCGCGTGCAAGCGCCGCGTGCCGCTCGTCTTCCTGCAGAACATCACCGGCTTCATGGTCGGCAAGGAGTACGAAGCGGGCGGGATCGCGCGCGACGGCGCGAAGCTCGTGATGGCCGTCGCCTGCGCCGACGTGCCGAAGTTCACCGTCGTCACCGGCGGCTCGTTCGGCGCCGGCAACTACGGCATGTGCGGCCGCGCGTACTCGCCCCGCCAGCTCTGGATGTGGCCGAACGCCCGCATCTCCGTGATGGGCGGCGAGCAGGCGGCGACGGTGCTCTCGATGGTCGGCGACACCGATCCAGACGAGATCCGCGCGAAGTACGAGGCCGAGGGCAACCCCTACTACTCGACCGCGCGCCTGTGGGACGACGGCATCCTCGACCCGCTCGACACACGCCGTGTGCTCGCGCTCGGCATCGGCGCCGCGCTGAACGCGCCGATCCCGGAGTCCCAGTTCGGCATATTCCGCATGTGATCGCGCGCCTCGTCCTCTGGAACGTCGCCGACACGGCGACGAGCATCGACGAGCTGCGTGCGGAGCCGCTGCCGCCGACGTCCGGCGCGGCGCAGGAGGTGTGGCTCGCCGACGAGTCGGGAGAGCGCTGGGGTGCGTTCGCGCTCTTTCCCGACGCGGACGACGCGGCCGCGCCGCTCCCGGAGCGGCTGCGCGAGCTGCTCGGCAAGGAGCCGGAGATCTTCGAGCTGTTCGACGTCGCCCCTTGAGCGCGCTGCGTGTCGAGCGCGACGGCGCCACGTTGCGCGTCGCGATGGCGCGGCCCGAACGGCGGAACGCATTCGACGCGTCGCTCATCGACGAGCTCGCCGCGGCGTTCGCAGACGTCGGCGACGCGCGCGCGGTCGTACTCTCCGGCGACGGGCCGTCCTTCTCGGCCGGCGCCGACGTCGAGTGGATGCGCTCCTCGGTCGAGCTGACCTACGACGAGAACGTTGCGGACGCCCTGCGCCTGCGCGCGATGCTCGATGCGGTCGACTCGTGCCCGGCTCCGGTCGTCGCGCGGGTCCAGGGCCATGCGCTCGGAGGGGGCTGCGGCCTCGTCGCCTGCAGCGACATCGTGGTGGCGGAGCCGGCCGCGCAGTTCGCCTTCAGCGAGGTGAGGCTCGGCATCGTCCCCGCGGTGATCTCCCCGTTCGCGCTCGCGAAGATCGGGGCGGGAGCGGCCCGACGGTGGTTCGTCACAGGCGAGCGGTTCTCGTCCGAGGTGGCGCTGCGGATCGGGCTCGTGCACGAGGTGGCGGACGACCTCGACGCCGCCGTCGACCGGCTCGTAACGGAGATCCTCTCGGCCGGGCCGGAGGCGACGCGCGCTGCGAAGGCGCTCGCCCGCGCGCCGCTCTCGGCCGAGGAGACCGCGAAGCGGATCGCCGCACACCGCACGAGCGACGAGGGCCAGGAGGGCCTGCGCGCCTTCCTCGAAAAGCGGGCGCCGGGCTGGCGGGACGGTGTCTGACACCTGCTATGCGTCAGACACCTCGCGGGGCGAGCGCGCGGCTGCGGACGCGCCACCCTTTGCTCTCGCCTAGCGCAGGGACGAGACCCACGACCGGCGCTGCCGGTTCAGACATGTCGTTCGTGTAGCGCGCACCGAACGGTGGCTGCCACCATCTCGAAACGCGAACAGCTTCGACTCGGAAGAGTGGAGGTTCCGCAGGCGCGGGCGCGGCTGCCGTGCCGCACGCCCGCAGCGAGGCCCCTCTCACCGGTGTCAGACACCTCTCAGTGACACAGCCTGCGAGATCTGCGGGGCATACCCGTGGGCGCCGAGCACCGCGATCCGGTAGCTCCCGGGCCGCAGCGTCCGATCGAATACGCCCCGGGACCGGGCGACCGGGCGCCAGGCGCTGTGCGTCAGCCGCTGCACCTGCAGCGGCAGCGCCGGGCTGACACGTGCGTGCAGCCGCGGCCCGTCGGCGCTGACGAGCACACGCGGGGCGACCTGCAGCCCGACCGGGTCGCCGGCGACTCCGTTGTACGCGAGCCGGAACTCGGTCGAGGCCGCCGCGCGCATCGTCACCGCGAAGCGGCCGTCGGCCGCGACGCGCAGGTGGCGCACCGTCACCCATCCCGCCTGCGTCAGCTGCTGCAGCCGCGCGCGCCCGAGCCCGCGGACGAAGCCCGTCAGCTTCACCGCCGAGCCGTAGAGCGCGCGGTCCGGCTCGTCGAGCGCGAGGGCGTGCAGGTCGAAGTCCGTGGAGCCGAGGTCGAACTTGCTTCGGATCAACGCGCCCGGGAACACGCGCCAGCCGGTCGGCGTGCGCACGCGCACGGCGCGCGCGCGGCCCGATGAGTTGCGCACGACCTCGACGTCGAGCACCGACGGCACCTTCAGAACGCTCGCGACGCTCGCGGCGGTCAGCACCTTCGTCGGCCACACGTGATGCGGCGACAGGTAGTCGTACGGGTCCCGCACCGAGACGAGGTACGGCACCTGCGCGGCCCGCGGCCACGCGTCGTGGATCGACGACGTCCGGCCGCCGGAGGACGAGAAGTAGTACGCCGGGATGATCCGGTCGCGCCAGACGAGGACCTGCCCGGCGGTCGCACCGATCGCGAGGTTCGTCTCGGTGCGCTCCGCACGGATGCCGCCGTACATCTGCGACCGTTCGTCCGAGAACAGGTCGAAATCCTGGCCCGGCTTGAGCGTCGCCAGCGTGTACGAGCGCGCGGCGACCGCCTGCGCTTCGTACGTCTGCTCGTGCCAGCCGGTCGGCGCCTCCCACGGCACGACGCCGCGGAGGTAGCGGTCGAGCGGTAGCACGTTCACGACCATCAGCCCGTCGGGCTTCGCCTTCACGACCACGTCGCCGCGGTAGCCGGAGAGATCCACCTCGAGCGGTGCGGCGCCTGCTTCGAACCGCAGCGGCTGGCGCAGCCTCAGGTGACGAAGCGTGAAGCGGCGGTCGATGACGACGGCTCGCGCCGGCAGGTGCAGCTTTCGGCCGATCGCGTCGACGACCACGAACGGCGCCGACGAGCCGATGCGCACGGAGTCCTTCCCTTGCCCGATCAGCACCCTCACGTCGCGCGGCTGCGCGATGCCGATGTGGGTCTGCGGGTAGTAGTGCGCAAGGATCTGCCGGTAGCCGTAGCCGTGGCGTGCGTACCCCTCGGCGCCCCACTGGCTCATGCCGACGCCGTGACCCCAGCCGCGCCCGTCGAGCAGGAAGACGGTGCCGGCGGCCGCGGACACGGGGAGCACGAGCGCGGCGAGCGCGGCGGCGATGCAGACGTTCACTCTCATCGCGGAGGCGAACGGTAGCGTCGGTCGCCGTGCAGCGCATCCTCCTTTTGGCGAGCACGGTCGTGTTCTTCGACACGTTCTTCTACTCGGCGCTGACGCCGCTGCTGCCGCACTACACGCACGAGCTCGCGCTCGGCAAGACGGGCGCCGGCGTCCTCGCGGCCGCGTACCCGGCGGGCGCGCTCGCGGGGGCGATCCCGAGCGGCGTCGTCGCGGCGCGCGCCGGCGTGAAGCGGACGGTGGTCGTCGGGCTCGTCGCGGTCGCCGCCTGCACCGTCGTCTTCGGCATCGGCGACGAGGCGTGGCAGCTGGACACTGCGCGCTTCGTCCAGGGGATCGCCAGTGCGTTCTCGTGGACCGGCGCGCTCGCGTGGCTCGTCGCGGCCGCGCCCGCCGGCCGTCGCGGCTCCCTGATCGGGACGGCGTTCGGCGCGGCCGTCGGCGGAGCCCTGTTCGGGCCGGTGCTCGGCGGCGTCGCCTCGCTCGCGGGCACCGGCTGGACGTTCGGTGTCGTCGGCGTCGCCTCGCTCGGCCTGGTCGCGTTTGCCGCTGCGACCCCGGCCTCGGCCCCCGAGGAGCCGCAGCCCCTCCGGGTGCTCTTCACGGCGTTCGCGGACCCGCGCGTGCTCGCCGGCGTCTGGTTCGTCCTCCTCCCCGCGCTCCTCTTCGGCACGCTCGGCGTGCTCGCGCCGCTCCGCCTCTCGCACCTCGGCTTCGGCGCGGTCGCGATCGGCGCCGTCTTTCTCTGCTCGGCGGCGCTCGAATCGGCGATGAACGTCCTGATCGGGCGAGCGTCCGACCGACACGGGACGGCACCGCTGATCCTCGGCGGCCTGGTGGCGTCGGCCGTCGTCGCTGCGCTGCTCCCCTGGCCGGGGCACGCGGCGGTCCTCGCCCCGCTGGTCGTGCTCGCGGGCCTCTCCTTCGGCTCGCTCTTCACGCCGGGGATGACGCTGCTCACGCACCTTTCGGAGGCACGCGGCCTCGACTACGGGTACGCGTTCGCCCTCGTCAACCTCGCGTGGGCGCCGGGACAGACGCTCGGCGCGGCGGGCGGCGGGGCGCTGGCGAACGCGACGGCCGACGCAGTCTCCTACCTCGTCGTCGCGAGCGTCTGCGCACTTACGCTTGGCGCCGCATGGCGCCGGCGAACATCGACCGCCTGGACGACGCCGTCGGGACGGGGCTCGAGCGCCTCGTCCGCGCCCACCACCGGCGCCGTCTGAGGCGCCACGGCTGGGCGCGCGCCTACGACCCGCCGGCTGACGGGTGGCCGTGGTGCGTCGGCGACCCGCCGCCGCGCCCGGGCAACGCGCTCGAGTCGCTCGTCGACGGCGAGACCGCGCTCGGCCGGCTCGCCGCCGACATCGCGTCGGCGACGGGCTCGGTGCACCTGGCCGGCTGGCACTTCGATCCCCGCTTCCAGCTCGTCCGCGGCGGGCCGACGCTGCGCGAGCGGCTCGCGACGGCCGCCGAGCGCGTCGACGTGCGTCTGCTGGCGTGGGCCGGCGCGCCGCTGCCCCTCTTCTCGCCGTCGCGGTCGACGGTCCGCGAGCAGCGCGAGGAGCTGGTCCGCGGCACGCGCATACGGATGGCGCTCGACTCGCTCGAGCGGCCGATGCACTGCCACCACGAGAAGCTGGCCGTGATCGACGGACGCATTGCGTACGTCGGCGGCATCGACCTGACGGGACTCGCCGGCGACCGCCTCGACCGGCAGGGGCACCCGGCGCGGCCGGGCATCGGCTGGCACGACGCGACGCTCCGGATCGAGGGGCCGCTCGTCGGCGACGTCGCCGACCATCTCGCACTGCGCTGGCGCGAGGTGACGGGGGAGCAACTGCCCGCGGGTATCAGGCCGGTTCAGGTCGGCAGCAGCACGGCGCAGTTCGTCCGCACCGTCCCGAACGGCGTCTACGGCGCGCTGCCGCGCGGTGACTTCCGGATCCTCGAGGGGTACGTCCGCGCGCTCCGCGCGGCGCAGGAGCTCGTCTACCTGGAGAGCCAGTTCCTGTGGTCGTCGGAGCTCGTGCGGATCCTCGCCGACAAGCTCCGCCGCCCACCGAGCGACGATTTCCACGTGGTCGTGCTGCTGCCCGCCCGCCCCAACAACGGCGCGGACGACACGCGCGGCCAGCTCGGGCAACTCGTCGCCGCAGACCGCGACGGACGGTTCCTCGCCTGCACGCTCTACCAGCCCGGCCGCGGGAGCCAGGTGTACGTCCATGCGAAGGTCGCGGTCGTCGACGACCGCTGGTTGTCGATCGGCTCCGCCAACCTCAACGAGCACTCGCTCTTCAACGACACCGAAGCGTGCGTGATCACCTGCGACGAGGAGCTGGCGCGCGAGACGCGGATCGCGCTCTGGCGCGAGCACCTCGAGCACGACGAGCCGACGTTCGAGGCGTGGGTCGAGCGGGCGCACGACGACACGTACGACCGCCTGCGCCTGCTGCCTCACATCTCGCGGCGGACGCGCAGGTTCCTCGGGCCGATCAACGGCCTCCTGGTCGACGGCTGAGTAAGGTCTCGCGCGTGGAGAGGGTGCTCGTCGCGAACCGCGGTGAGATCGCGCTGCGCGTCTTCCGCGCTGCGCGCGCGCTCGGCCTCGGCGCAGTCGCCGTGGTCGCATCCGACGATGCCGGGTCGCTGCACGCGCGCAGCGCCGACGCGACGGTCGAGATCGGCTCGTACCTCGACGCGCAGGAGCACATCCGCGCGGCGAAGGAGTCCGGCGCCGACGCAATCCATCCCGGCTACGGCTTCCTCGCCGAGAACGGCGACTTCGCCGAGGCGGTCGAGGCGGCGGGGCTCGTGTGGATCGGCCCGCCGCCATCGGCGTTGCGCGACGGCGGCGACAAGCTCGCCGCGAAACGGATCGCCGCGGCGGCGGGTGTGCCGACGATCCCCGGGGTCTCCGAGCCGCCGCTGATCGTGAAGGCGGCAGCGGGCGGCGGCGGCCGCGGGATGCGCATCGTGCGCACGCGCGACGAGCTCGACGGCGCGCTCGCGGCAGCGCGGCGCGAGGCACAGGCGGCGTTCGGCGACGACCGCGTCTACCTCGAGCGCTACCTCGAGCGGCCACGCCACGTCGAGATCCAGCTGCTCGCAGACGCACACGGCACCGTGCTCGCGCTCGGCGAGCGCGACTGCTCGGTGCAGCGACGCCACCAGAAGGTGCTCGAGGAATCGCCCTCGCCGGCGCTCGATCCCGACCTGCGCGCCGAGATGAGCGCCGCCGCCGTCCGCTTCGCGCAGGCGATCGGCTACCGCTCCGCGGGAACCGCGGAGTTCGTGCTCGAGGGGCGCGAGTTCTTCTTCCTCGAGCTGAACGGGCGCATCCAGGTGGAGCACCCGGTGACCGAGGCCGTGACCGGGCTCGATCTCGTCCAGTGGCAGCTCCGCATCGCGCGCGGCGATGCGCTCGAGGCGAGCGACAGGCCGTTGCGAGGTCACGCGGTCGAGGTGCGGCTCTATGCCGAGGACCCGCGCACCTTCCTCCCCCAGGCCGGCCGCATCGAGCGGCTGCGGCTGCCGGTGTCGGTGAGGGTCGATGCAGGCGTCGCGGAAGGAGACGAGGTCGGAACGGGTTACGACCCGATGATCGCCAAGTTGATCGCGAGCGGCGAGACGCGCGACGAGGCCCTCGACCGGCTCGCCGCGGCACTCGCCGGGACGGAGGTCGGCGGCGTCACCACGAACCTGGCGTTCCTGCGCTGGCTCGTCGCGCACCCGGTACTGCGTGCGGGCGAGGCGACGACCGCGTTCCTCGTCGACCACCCGCCGCTCTCCGCACCGCCGGCGCGGCTGCCCGACCCGGTCTGGCGCGGCGCGTTCCGACTCAACCTGCCGTCGCCCGCACCGGCGCCGCCGCCGAACGTCGACGCGGCGGCGCACGAGCAGGGCGCGGCGGGCGCGGGCGGCAAGGTGGCGGCGCCGATGCCGGGCACGGTGATCAAGGTGAACGTCGCCGCCGGCGACCGCGTGAGCGCGCGGGAGCCGCTCGTCGTGCTCGAGGCGATGAAGATGGAGACGCCTCTACTTGCGCCGTACGACGGGGTCGTGGCCGCGGTGCACGTTGCCGAGGGCGACAGGGTCGCAGGCGGGACGCTCCTCGTCGAGGTGTCAGACACTGAAGGTGTCTGACACGTTCTGATCGCCGCCTTCGAGGCGGCGATCAGAACAGCTTCTGCAACTTCATGGCGGCGCCGAGGTCGCCCTTGATCTTCAGCTTGCCGGTCATGTAGGCCGTGGTCGGGTTCTGCTCGCCCGCGACGACCTTGTCGAACGTCTCCGCGGAGGTCGTGATCGTCGCATCGGCGTCACCGCCGCCCTCGGCGACACTCAGCTTGCCGTCGGCGACCGTGACGAGCCACTGGCCCTCGCCCTCGATGTCGAAGAGGTACGAGTTGTTCATGCCCGCGAGCTTCCCCTCGTCGGCGCGCGATTCCAGGTTGTCGAAGAACTCCTTGGCTGGCACGGCCGGAACCGTACCTGGCGGGCGCGCTACGTGGGCGTCTCAGGCGGCCGGCTCGCGCCGTACGACGTGTCCGCCGTCTCCTCCGCGGCGCCGCCGTCGGAGCCGGCCCTCGCCTGCGCCGCGCGAACGCGCTCCACGGCTGCGTCGAGCCCGGGGTGCGAGAGATCGCCGCTCTCGGCCAGCTCGAACGCCGCCTTGCCCAGCTCGTTGTACGCCTGCCCGAGGTCGCGCTTCGCCTGGACGTCCTCGACGCCCTCCCGCGCCTTCGCCGCCGCCTGCTCGGCCGCCTGCTTCGCCTTGTCCAGAAGTCCCATCACCACGCTCCTGTTCGAGGATTTGACCCGAGACGGCCGCCGCTCTCGCCCTCGCCGCCCCGGGAAGAGGCATCGGCGATGCTATGTCCCGGGCCGCCCGGCGCCAAGCTAGTAGAGTCGCGCAGGGTGCGGGTGGAGACCAGGGAGGCTGCGGACGGCGACGTCCGCGCGCGACTCGACCCCAGCCTCGGTGCCGCCGAGGTTCGCCGCGACGGCGCCGAGCTCCGCGTCGGCGCCCCCGATCTTCCCGGCCACGACGGCCTCCGCGCAGCCGCTGCGCACGCCGCCCGCGCCCTCAGGCGAGAGGGCGGCACGATCGCCTGGAGCGCGACCACCGCCGACGACGTGCGCGCGATCGTCGAGGGAACGGCGTACGGCGCCTACGACCCCGGCCTCTACAAGGAGCGCTACGACGACCGCCCCGAGCTGACGCTCGCGCTCGAGGCGCCCGCCGAGCTGCACGAGCTCGCGCGGCGCCAGGAGGTCGTGGTGCGCCACCTCGACGCGACCAGGAACCTCGCGAACCGCCCACCGAACGACCTGACCCCCGAGGTGCTCGCCGAGCACGCACGAAGCCTGGCGGGTGGGCACCTCACGGTCGAGGCGTACGGCCGCGACTGGATCCGCGACCGCGGCATGGGCGGGCTCGCCGCGGTCGCGGCCGGCAGCGCGCGGGAGCCGCAGCTGATCGTCATGCGCCACGAGCCGCCCGGCGCGCGCGACGACGTCACGCTCGGCCTCGTCGGCAAGGCGGTCACGTTCGACTCCGGCGGAATCTCCCTGAAGAAGGCGCTCCGTATGCAGGACATGAAGGGAGACATGTCCGGCGGCGCGGCCGTGATCGAGGGGACGGCGGCGATCGCCGAGCTCGGCCTGCCGCTCCGCGTCCTCACCGTCGTCGCGTCGACCGAGAACGTGCAGGGCAACGCCGCGTACAGGCCGGGCGACATCCTCCGCATCTCGAACGGCAAGACGATCGAGATCATCAACACCGACGCCGAGGGGCGGCTGATCCTCGCCGACGCGCTCCACTACGCGCGGTCGAACGGCGCCACCCACATCGCCGACTTCGCGACGCTCACCGGCGCGATGGTGCGCGCGCTCGGCGACCTCTACGCCGGCTGGTTCTGCAACGACGAGACGTTCGCGGGCGCGGTCGATCGCGCGTCCGCGCGAAGCGGCGACCTCGCCTGGCGCTTCCCACTCCACCCGCGGTACCGCCGCTACATCGACTCGGACTTCGCCGACATGAAGAACGCCTCCGACCTCGGCGAAGGGAGCGCGATCCTCGCCGCCGAGCTCCTGCGCGAGTTTGCCGGCGACGGGCCGTGGGCGCACTTCGACGTCGCGCCCGCATACATCGAGCGGCGCCGCCCCGACTACGCGCTCGACCAGGGCGGCACCGGCTACGGAGTGCGGCTGATCGTCGAGCTCGCGGAGGAGCTCTCGTGACGCTCGGCTTCGACCTGTCGGAGGAGCACCAGCTCGTCCGCGACACCGTGCGGCAGTTCGCCCTCGAGAAGGTGGCGCCGGTCGCCGAGGAGCTCGACCGCGAGAAGCGCTTCCCGTACGAGCTCGTCGCGGAGCTCGCCGAGCTCGGCTTGATGGGGATGACGATCCCGGAGGAGTACGGCGGCGGCGGCACCGACACGCTCGCGTACGCGCTCGCGATCGAGGAGCTGACGCGCATCGACTCGTCGGTCGCGATCACCGTCGCCGCACACCACTCGCTCGGGACGCTGCCGATCTACTACTTCGGGAGCGAGGAGCAGAAGCGGCAGTGGCTGCCCGATCTCGCCTCGGGCAAGAAGCTCGCGGCGTTCGGGCTGACCGAGCCGAACGCAGGCTCCGACGCCGGCGCGACGCTCACCACGGCACGGCTCGAGGACGGCGAGTGGGTCGTCGACGGCGCGAAGATGTTCATCACGAACGCGGGCACGGACATCACCGCCTGCGTGACGATCACCGCCCTCACCGGCGAGGGCGAGATCTCGAACGTGATCGTCCCGAACGGGACGCCCGGATACGTGATCTCGCCGCCGATGCAGAAGCTCGGCTGGCGGGCATCCGACACGCGCGAACTCTCCTTCCAGGGCGCACGCGTGCCCGAGGGGAACCTGCTCGGCGAGCGCGGCGCGGGCTTCCACCAGTTCCTGCAGATCCTGGACGGCGGGCGCATCTCGGTCGCCGCGATGGGGGTCGGGCTCGCGCAGGGCTGCTACGACCTCGCCTTCGCGTACGCGAAGGAACGCGAGCAGTTCGGCAAGCCGATCGCGGCCTTTCAGTCGGTGCAGGCGAAGCTCGTCGACATGGCGACCGAGATCGAGGCGGCCCGCGGGCTCGTCTGGAAGGCCGCCTGGGAGAAGGACGAGGGACGCGACTTCCGGCGCTCCGCCGCGATGGCGAAGCTCTACTCGGGCGAGCTCTCCCACCGTGCCGCGAACTGGGCGCTGCAGATCCACGGCGGCTACGGGTTCATGGACGAGTACCCCGTCTCGCGCCTCTACCGCGACCAGAAGATCCTCGAGATCGGCGAGGGCACGAACGAGGTGCAGCGGATGGTGATCGCCCGCCACCTCGGCCTGTAGGGCAGCCGCCCGCCCAACGGGTTACGCTTGGCAACCGTGCTGCTCTTCCGGCAGTTCGTGGACGACGATCTCGGCTGCGCCTCGTACCTCGTCGGCGACCGGGACGCGGGGATCGCGGTGGTGGTCGACCCGGCATTCGCAGTCGAGCAGTACTTCGAGGCGGCGGCAGAGGAGGGCGTTCGCATCGAGCGCGTACTCGAGACGCACACGCATGCCGACCACCTCTCCGGGCACGGCCGGTTCGCGCTCGAGCACGGGCTGGCCGTCGGGATCAACCCGATCGCGGAGCCGGAGTACCCGTTCGAGCCGCTCGGCGACGGCGACGTGGTCGAGATCGGCTCCGTGCGGATCCGCGCGCTGCATACGCCCGGCCACCGGCCGGAGCACACGGCGTTCGTCGTCGACGACCAGCTGGTGCTGACGGGCGACTCGCTCTTCGTCGGCGACGCGGCGCGTCCCGACCTCGCCGTCGCAGCGCGCGAGGGCGCCGAGGACCTCTTCCACTCGCTCGGGAGGATCGCCGCGCTCGGCGACCGGATCGAGGTGTATCCCGGCCACGTCGCCGGCTCGCTCTGCGGCGGCAACATGAGCGCCGAGCGCTCGACGACGGTCGGCCGCGAGCGCGAGACGAACGACGCGCTCTCGTTCCGCGAGGTGCAGGACTTCGTGCTCGTGAGCGCGTCGGTGTCGACGCCGCGCCCGCCGACCACCGAGCGGGTGGTCGCGCTCAACCGCGGGCCGTGGGTGGCGCTTCCGGACGAGCCGGAGGAGCTCGCTGCCGCGGGCGACGCGATGGTGCTCGACGTCCGTCCGTTCGACGACTACACGGCCGGGCACGTGCCCGGGTCGATCAGCGTCCCCCTCACCGCCTCGTCGTTCTCGACGAAGGCGGCCTTCGTGCTGGCGCCCGGCGAGCGCGTGGTGCTGCACGCACGAGCCCGCGACGAGGCGCTCGAGGCGGCGCGGTCGCTCTGGAAGGTCGGCATCTTCGACATCGAGGGCTACGTGCTCGCACCGGCCGCCGGCGAGACGCTCGGCACGATCGACGTGTGGCAGCTGAAGGAGCTCGTCGCCGACCCGGGTGTGCAGGTCGTCGACGTGCGCGAGGCGTCGGAGCGCGACGACGGGTACATCCCCGGCTCCCGCAACATCCCCTACCGGCTGCTGCGCAAGCTCGGCTGCGGTGCGCTCGAGCGGTCGAAGCCGGTGGTGACGGTCTGCGAGAGCGGCCCCCGAGCCGCGATCGCCGCATCGCTCCTCGCACGCGAGGGATTCGACGTGCGCGCCGTCTCGCCCGGCGGCATCGCCACCTTCGACGGCGACGTCGTCAGCTTCCGGCGCTGCGGCGCCTGACCGCGTCGAGCGGGTACCCGCGCGCCACGAGCGCCGCGACGAGGTCGCTGCAGTGCTCGTCGTCGCGCGTGATCACCGTCAGCTCCACCCCGGTCTCGGCCACGCCGATCCCCACGCCCTCGCGCCGGTGGTGGATCTCGAGCACGTTGCCTCGCTCCGCTGCGACCAGCTCGAGCAGCTTGACGAGCTCACCCGGCCGGTCGGGGACGCGCGTCTGCAGCACGAGGTAGCGGCCGGCGCGCGTCAGCCCGTGACGCACCACCGAGACGAGCAGCGTGGGGTCGATGTTGCCGCCCGAGAGCAGCGCGCAGACGTCCTCCCCGCCCGCGCCGCCGTGCAGGAGCGCCGCGACCGAGGCGGCGCCGGCGCCTTCGACGACGAGCTTCGAGCGCTCGAGCAGCAGCGTGATCGCCTCCGCGATCGCATCGTCTTCGACGTGCACGCGGTCGTCGAGCAGGTCGTCGAGGATCGACATCGTCAGCTCGCCCGGGTGCTTCACCGCGATCCCGTCCGCGATCGTGCCGCGGCCCGTCTTCCCCGCCTGCACGCCGACAAGGCGCACGCCGGGTCGCAGCTCGCGCAGCGCGATCGCGATCCCGGCGGCGAGCCCGCCGCCGCCGATCGGGAGCAGGAACGTCTTCGCCTCGGGCAGCTGCTCGGCGAGCTCGAGCCCGATCGTGCCCTGCCCGGCGATCACGCGAGGGTCCTCGAAGGCGTGGACGAAGGTGGCGCCGGTCTCGGCCGCCCGCGCCTCCGCTGCGGCGAGTGCGTCGTCGAACATCGCGCCGGTCAGCACCGTCTCGGCTCCGTAGTTGCGCGTCGCCTCCACCTTCGCCATCGGCGCGTCCTGCGGCATGAAGACGGTCGCCGCGATCCCGAGCTCACGCGCGGCCCACGCCACCGCCTGCCCGTGGTTGCCGGCGCTCGCGGCGATCACGCCCGCGACCCGCTCCGGCTCGCCGAGCGTGGAGATCTTGTTGACCGCGCCGCGGATCTTGAACGACCCGGTGCGCTGCAGGTTCTCGGCCTTCAGCCACACGCGCGTGCCGGCGAGGCGCGCGAGCGTCTCCGATCCGTAGACCGGCGTGACTCGGGCGCGGTCCGCGAGACGCTCGCGCGCGGCCTCGATGTCAGCGAGCGTCGGTGCCGTTCTCGTCGCCAATCCGGAACACCTTCTCCAGGATCTCACGCACCGCCGTGAGCGGGTCGAGCTTGCGCGACTGCACGTCGTCGAGCAGCCTGCGCAGCTCCGGGTCGCCGCGCACCTCGTCCTCGAGATGCCGTCGCGCTCGCGCCGCGGCGACCTGGAACACCTCGGTCGAGAGGTTGCGACGGCGGCGGTTCGCGAGCTCGCCCTCGGCTTCGAGCCACGCGCGGTGCTCGCCGATCTTCTCCCATAGCTTGTCGACCCCCTCGCCCCGCACCGCCTCCGTCAGCACGATCGGCGGCCGCCAGCCGCCCTTGGGCCCGAGCGAGAGAACCTGCCGCACCTCGTTCAGCATCGCCTTCGCCAGTGGGTGGTCCATCTTGTTGATCGCGATCACGTCCGGGATCTCCATGATCCCGGCCTTCAGCGCCTGGATCGAGTCGCCCGAGCCGGGCATGAGCGCGAGCACGACGGTGTCCGCGATCGAGATCACGCCGACCTCGCTCTGACCGGCACCGACCGTCTCGAGGAAGACGACGTCCTTGCCGGCCGCGTCGAGGACGAGCAGCGTCTGCAGGGTCGTCTCCCCGAGCCCGCCGAGGTGGCCGCGCGTGCCCATCGAGCGGATGAACACGCCGGAGTCGAGGAAGTGGTCGGAGAGCCGGATTCGGTCGCCGAGGAGCGCGCCCTGCGTGAACGGGCTCGACGGGTCGACGGAGACGACACCGACCTCGTGCCCCTCCTCGCGCACGAGGCGGACGAGCGCGGAGACGAGAGTCGACTTGCCGACGCCCGGCGGCCCCGTCACGCCGACCGCATACGCGTTGCCGGTGTGCGGGTAGAGGTCGGCGACGACGTCGTAGGCGAGCGGGTCGCCGTTCTCGACGAGCGTGATCGCGCGCGCGAGCGCACGCCGGTCGCCGGCGCGGAGGGCGTCGACGAGGCGCTCGCGCGTCCAGTCCCTGCGCCCGGCCACGCCCGGACTCTAGTGATGGGCGAAGGCGGGCTTCGGTGCGGTGCCGCGGGCGAGCACGAGCGCCGTCAGCGCGCTGAGACCGGTACAGACGGCGGCGAGCCCGTACGTCCACCGCGGCCCCACTCCATCGGTGAGCGCGCCCGAGGCGACCATCGCGAGACCGAGCAGGGCGTTGTGGATGCTGATGATCACCGTGAACGCGCGGCCGCGGACGCTGTCGGGTGCGTGCCGCTGCACGATCAGCACCGTCATCGGGAATGCGAGACCCTGGCCGAGCCCCGTCAGCACCATCGCCGTCGCTCCGACCCACACGTTGGGCGCGAGTGCGGCGCCGAGCAGGCCGGTGGCGCACGGCACGAAGGCGAGCGGGTAGATGTCGAGCACGTCGCGCTCCTCGAGCAGAGGGCCCGTGAGGACGCTCCCGACGACGAGGCCGATGCCGGATCCGCTCCAGAGCAGCCCGTAGCCGAACGCACCCGAGTCGAATGCTCGCGTCGCGAGGAAGATCTCGCTGACGTACAGGAGCCCCGCGGAGAGCATCGTGAAGCCGAACGCGACGAGCGCGACGCGGAGCGCGGGGATCCGCCGGAACGCCTGCAGGCCGTCGCCGAGGTCGCGCCAGTGGCCGCGCGTGATCCCCTGCTCGCTCTGGAGGAGACGGCCCGGGATCCGGATGAGGAGGAGCGCCGAGAAGAGAAAGGTGGCGGCGTTGATGAAGTAGACGACGTGTGGGCCGGAAACGCTGACGAGCGCGCCGCCGACGACCGGGCCGGCCGCCGCGCCGAGCCAGTCGGTGCCCTGGAGCAGCGCCGTGCCCGAGTCGAGCTCCTCGTCGTCGAGCAAGTTGGGCACGCCGGCGAGCACGGCCGGCCGGAAGAACGAGTTGGCGACTCCCGCGACGGCGGCGAGCAGGAGCATCGTGAGCGGGCGGTGCGCGAACGGGAGCGCAGCGAAGACGAGCAGCCTGACGAGGTCGGACGCGACGATCAGCAGCTTCCGCGAGAGCCGGTCGATCAGCGGGCCGATCGCGAGCCCGACGACGACGCTCGGCAGGAAGGTGACGAGGAAGAGCGCGCTCACCCACCAGGTCGAGTTCGTCTTCGCGTCGACGTCGGCGGTGAGGGCGATCGTCGCCATCCACGTGCCGAGGCCCGAGCCGAGCGTGGCCACGAAGAGGAGGCGGTACATGCCGTTCCGCAGGACGGTGAAGCGGCCGGGGCCGGCGAACGAGGTCGTCATGCGGAGGCCTGCTCCGGCGCCGGCAAAGCCGTCACCTCCGCTCCCTGAGAGCCTCCGCCGAGCCCAGGGCTCATGCGAGGACGCGGCCGAGCGCGGCCGCGAGCTCGTCGAGCTCCTCGGGCGTCCCGACGGAGACGCGGACGGCGGTCGGAGAGCCGAAGCCCGTGAGCGGGCGGACGATGATGCCCTCGCGCAGCAGCCGCTCGAACATGTCGTTCGCGTCGGCGCCCGTCTCGACGTAGACGAAGTTGCCGACCGCCGGCGCCGGATCGAGCCCGTGCTCGCGCAGGATCGAATCGAGGCGCTCGAGGCCGTCCGAGTTCACGGCCCGTCGACGGGCGATCTCGGCGTCGTCGTGCATGCTCGCGACCGCGCCGACCTGGGCGGTCGCCGTCAGGTCGAACGGCCGTCGCACCTTCGCCATCGCGGCGATGCAGCGGGCCGGCCCGACGGCGTACCCGACGCGCTCGCCGGCGAGGCCGTAGATCTTCGAGAACGTCCGCAGGACGACGACGCGGCGGCCGCCCTTCAGGTAGCGCTCGACCGCGTCCGGGTAGTCGTCGCGGTCGATGTACTCGAAGTACGCCTGGTCGACGACGGTGAGCACGTGGTCGGGCACTCGCTCGAAGTAGTGGTCGAGCTCGTCCGTCGTGTTCATCGTTCCCGTCGGGTTGTTCGGCAGGCAGATGTAGACGAGTTTCGTGCGCGGCGTGACCGCTCCGAGCAGCGCGTCGAGGTCGTAGCGCAGGTCGCGAAGGGGGACGAGACTCGCCTCGGCGCCCTGCCGGCGCGCGTAGATCACGTAGCTCGGGAACGACGGCCAGCCGCAGACGACCTCGTCGCCGGGGTCGAGGATCGCCTGGCTCAGCATGTCGATGCACCCGTCGGCGCCGGCGCCCGCGCAGACCTCGGCGAACTTGACGCCGTGCCGTTCGGCGAGTGCGGTGTGGAGCCGGTACGTGCCGCCGTCGGGGTAGCGGTTGAGATCGGCGGCAGCCTCCTCCATCGCCTCGAGCGCCGCCGGCAGCGGGCCGAAGGGGCCCTCGTTCGAGGCGAGCTTGATCACGCGCTCGAGCCCGAGCTCGCGCTGCACGTCCTCGACGGGCTTCCCCGGCTGGTACGGCTGGAGCGCGTTGACGCTCGCCCGGAAGAATGCGTCGTCGAAGTCCGCGAACCCGCCGGCGGCTTGATGTGTATCAGGCATCGTCGTGGGATCCGGGCACGGGGCCACCCTATCGCCGCCGCCTGCCGAACCACCGCCTGGGCGTCTCCCGCGTAGGCTGGAGGCGTGACCGAGATCGGGCTCTTCCCGCTGCCGCTCGTCCTCGTTCCGACGGAGCGGGTGCCGCTGCACATCTTCGAGCCGCGCTACCGCGAGCTGATCGGCGAGTGCATCGAGACCGACGGCGAGTTCGGGCTCGTCTTCGCGACCGGAGACGGCGCGGTGCACGAGATCGGAACGCGCGCCCGGGTCGCCGCCGTCGTGGAGCGGTTCGAGGACGGCCGCCTCAACATCGTCGTCGAGGGCGGCGAGCGCTTCCGGCTGCTGGAGCTGACGAAGGGGCGCTCGTTCCAGACGGGCGTCGTGGAGGAGGTCGTCGACGAGGGCGACCCCGAGGACGCCGGGGACGTCGAGCGGGCGCTGGCCGTCTTCCACGATTTGGCGGCTGCCGCCGAAAGCGACGTCGACATCCCGCCGAGCGACGCGCCCGATCTCGTCTGGCAGCTCGCGGCGCGCGTCGACTTCGGCCTCGAGCCGAAGCAGGAGCTTCTCGCCTCGACCACGCCGGGGCCGCGCCTGCGGCGGCTGATCGAGCTGCTCGAGACCTCGCTCGAGGCCGTGCGGCTCGAGCAGGCGCTGCGGGAGCGCGCGAGCGGCAACGGCAAGGTGACGTCGCTGAACGGCGACGGCGGCGCGGACTAGATGAGTAGTTCCCCGGGGCCGTCTTCTCCGGGGCGTGAGCTGGGCGCGCCGGGGGGCGGCGACGTGCAGGTGCCGATAGCGGCGCTATCGGTGCCTGTGCGGCGTCGTGAAGCTGATGGCCGGTTGAGCCCGGCCGTGCCGGGCGCAAGCGGCCGTCAGCGTCCCAGCCTGCCCGGATCGCGCAGCCGGACGCACGGGCTCGTGGAACTACTCATCTCGTCGTCCCGGCCGTTCAGTCGGCGGGGATGTCAGGGCAACGTAGCGGACACCTCTGTTTCGGCCTTCGCGCGGACCGAAGGTCTGTCTGACACCACTGGTGTCAGACACCAACCCCGGGCCCCGCTCCGCGGTTCGAAAGGTGTCTGACACTCTTGGTGTCAGACACCAGTCCGCGCGCGGCTCTGGTCGTGAGGGCCGAGCGCGCTCGCCTGCCGCGAGTGTTCGCCAATGCACCCTGACCGCGTTACGATTCCGG
>DASUAX010000070.1:0-8644 GCA_035763525.1 Gaiellaceae bacterium | reverse complement strand
GTCAAGAAGGTCGTCAAGTACCTCACCTCCGGCGGCACCGAGATGCCGAAGAACTGGAACCGCCGCTTCAAGCACAACCGCGACAAGATGAAGACCGGCGACATCTACGAGCTCGCCGAGGTCGTCCGCAACCTCGCGCTGCGCGACGGCGAGAAGGGCCTCTCGACCGGCGAGAAGCAGATGTATGTCAAGGCGAAGAAGATCCTGGCCTCCGAGCTCATGTACGCGAAGAACATGAGCGAGGAGGAGGCGCTCGAGTGGCTCGAGGAGACGCTGACGGAGGGCGCGAAGCCGAAGTCGGCGAAGGCGACGGCCGAGAAGAAGCCGGCCGCCAAGAAGCCTGCAGCCGCCGCCGGCCGCAAGACGACCTCAGCCGCCGCGAAGAAGCCCGCCGCGAAGAAGCCTGCGGCTGCTCGCTAGGTGAGCACCTGGGCCGTTCTCGTCGCCGCCGGGCGAGGGGAGCGGCTCGGGGAAGACCGCCCGAAGGCGTTCGTGCGCCTCGGCGAGCTTCCCCTGCTCGCGGAGCCGCTGCGACGGCTCGACGAGAGCGAGTGGATCGACGCGGTCGTGGTCGTCGCGCCGCCCGGGTGGGAGGAACCGGCAATCCTGCTCGCCGAGGAGATCGGCACCTCCAAGGTGTCCGCCTGCGTCACCGGCGGCGAGACGCGCAGCGACTCGGTGCGCGCAGGCGTGGCCGAGGTGCCCGGGGACGCCGCGGCGATCCTCGTTCACGACGCCGCGCGCCCGCTGCTCCCCGAGGACGTGATCGGCCGGCTGCTCGAGGCGCTCGGCGAGGGCTACGACGGCGCGGTCCCCGGGCTGGCGCTCGCCGACACGGTGAAGCGCGTCGACGGCGATCTGGTCGTCGAGACGCTCGACCGCGCCGGGCTCGTGGCGGTACAGACGCCGCAGGCGTTCGTCGCGCCCGTGCTCCGGGCTTGTGTTGAGTCAACACAAAGTGCGACGGACTGCGCTTCGCTGGTGGAAAAGGCGGGTGGACGTGTCCGGATCGTCCAGGGTGACGAGCGGCTGCTCAAGGTGACGACCCGCGCCGACCTGGAGCGCGTCGCGTCGTGGCTGTAGCTGCGGTGGTCTTCGACCTCGGCGAGACGCTCGTCGACGAGACCGGCATCTGGACGCGCGTCGCCGAAGCGGCCGGCGTGACACCGTTCACGCTGATGGCGGGGCTCGGCGCGACGATCGCGCTCGGGCGCCCGCACGACGACGTCTGGGAGCTGCTCGGAATCGAGTGCCCGGAAGGGAGATGGGCGATGGACGACTGGTACCCGGACGCACTCCCCTGCATCGCGCGGCTTCGCGGCGCGGGCTATCGCGTGTATGCCTCCGGGAACGTGCCGGCGTTCACCGAGCACGACCTCCGGCCGCACTTCGACGGCGTCGCCTCCGCCGAGACCTGGGGCGTCTGGAAGCCGGAGCCCGGGTTCTTCGCGCGCGTCGTCGAGCTGACAGGCGTCCCGGCTGAGAGGATCGCCTACGTGGGCGACCGCGTCGACAACGACGTCGAGCCGGCGCTCGCCGCCGGGATGGTCGCGGTGCACATTCGCCGCGGGCCGTGGGGGTATCTGCAGGCGCCGCCCCCGGGAGCGATCGGGGTTCGCTCGCTCGACGAGCTGCCGGCGAGGCTCCCGTGAGCTTCCGGGTCGGGATCGGCGTCGACGCCCACGCGCTCGAGGAGGGCGTGCCGCTCGTCCTCGGCGGGGTCGCGTTCGACCACCCGCGCGGGCTCGCCGGCCACTCCGACGGGGACGTGATCGCGCATGCGCTCGTCGACGCTGTGCTCGGCGCCGCCGGCCTCGGCGACATCGGCACGCTCTTCCCGTCCGGCGACGACCGGTTCAGAGGCGCCGACAGCCTCGACCTGCTGCGCGAGGCGTACCGACAGGTGCGCGAGGCTGGCTACCGCCTCGTCAACGCCGACTGCGTCCTCGTCGGCGAGGAGCCGCGCATTGCCGTCCACCGCGACGAGATGCGGCGGCGCCTGTCGGCCGCGCTCGACGGCGGCGAGGTGAACGTTCGCGCAACGACCACGGACCGGCTCGGCTTCACGGGACGTGCTGAAGGGCTCGCGGCGCACGCAGTGGCGCTTCTCGAGCGGGCGTGACCGGCGCCTCTGCGCGCGCCAGCACCGCGGCCGCCGCGACCACGAGCACGAAGCCCCCCGCGCGCACCACGCCGAGCGCTCCGCCGGGCAGGTGCTCGTGGAAGAGGAAGATCCCGGCGGCGATCGGCAGCGCGTTCGTCAACAGCGTGGCGGTGCCCGCGGTGGCGATCGGCCCGCCGCGCTGGAAGCCGAGCTGCAGCGCCACGAACGCGAGCCCGTGCGCCGCCAGCATTGCGACGACGAGGCAGGCCCAGGCGCCGCCGAAGGTCGCCGCCTTGGTCGCGATGTCGCCGGCGCCGTAGAGCATGCCGGCGGCGACGCCGAGGGACGCGCCCGCGGCGAGCTGGAGGCCGCTCGACGACGCGAGCGCCGCGACGCCCGCGAGCACGACGAGCCACACGCCGACCGCGGCAACGTGCGTGCCGTGCGCGTTCGTCGCCCCGCCGGAGAGCGACAGCGCGAGCAGGCCGAGTCCGGCGGCCGCGACGGCGATCGCTCCCCACTGGAAGCGGCTGAGGTGGTCGCCGCGGCGGTGCGCGAGCGCGGCGAGCACGGCGATCCCGCCGGCCGAGACGCCTTGCACGAGCGACAACGGCGCGAGCGCGAGCGCGCCGATGTAGAAGACCCAGCCGAGCAGGCCGACGAGAAAGCCGGCGAGCCACGAGAGATCGCCGAAGAGCGAGCGGAGCGACCGGATCGGTGCCCGCAGCGAGAGCGGGGGCAGCTCACGCGCCGCGCCGTGCTGCGCCAGGTAGCCCCAGTTGAGCGCGACCGCCGAGAGCAGCGAGAGCACGAGCGCAACTCCGAGCCTCATCTCCGCTCCCCCTGAAACGGCAGGTACGCCTCCGCGGCGAGCGCGGCGATGCCGACGCGCGGCAGGTCGCGCCGGCGCTCGTAGACGACGAAGCGCCGCTCCCAGCGCGGGAAGAACTTGCGGTTGAAGGCGAGCAGGTTGTCGAGCTGGAAGTGCCCCTTGAGCGACAGGAGCGCACGCCGCTGCACCTCCTGCAGCCGCGTCAGGTCGGCCTCGGGAGCAAGCAGCGCCGCGAAGGGCGCGAAGTTGAGCGACACCTGCTCGAAGCCGTGGCTCCGCGCCCACGCCACCGCCTCGCAGATCAGCCACTCGTTGAAGCCGTTCGGCGTGTCGCGGTCGCGCGGCATCGAGGAGAGCGAGAGCGCCCCGGCGGCGGCCGACACCGCGAAATGGAGAAAGCCGGCGGTGGTTCCCCCGGGGTCGAAGCCGACGACGAACACGGCATCCTCGTCGCCGAGAGCGAAGAGCACGTCGAGGGCCATCACGAAGCCGCGCTCCGGCTGGCTGCCGCGCCAGTCGGAGGCGACGTCCTGGAGCTCGGCGCGAAGCGCCCCGTCGAGCTCGCTCGGCCGCAGCACCTGCGCGGAGTATCCCGCGCGCTCGAGCCGGTGCACGGACTGGCGCACCTTCCGGATCGCGCGCCCCTCGAGCGTGAATGCTCCCGTGTCGACGATCGCCTCGTCTCCGTGATAGAGCGCGTGCAGCCCGTGCCGCGCGTACGCCGGCAGCCGGTGCTCGGACGCGCCCAGGATCGCGATTCGCCAGTCGCGCTCGCGCGCGTGCTCGACGAAGCTCGTCACGAGCTCGTCGGCGCGGTCGGCCGGCCCGATCGGGTCGCCCGAGACGATGGCGACACCGCCGACCACGCGGTAGGCGAGGAAGGCAGCCTCGTCGGGGGTGAAGAAGTACGACTTGTCGTTGCGCAGCACGAACGGGGCGAGCGTGTCCGCACCCCACGCGTGCACGAGCGCGCGCGCCTGCTCGCGCTCGCGCTCCAGCTGCGTCACACGGTGGCGCCAGGGCGCCAGCCAGCCGGCGAGCGCCCAGAGCGTGGCGCCCGCACCGAGCAGGAGCAGCGAGAGCGGATACCACTCACCGAACCCGTCGGCGAGGTGCGGCGAGCCGTTCAGCTCGAACCCGAAGACGCCGCGCACGATCTCGCGCAGCGCGAACGGCAACGTGAACGGCTGGTCGGCGTTGATGCGGTTCAGCCAGAGAGCGGCGATCCCGTACGCGACGACCGCCGCGACGCCGATCGCGAGCCGGCGCGCGATCAGGTTGCGGGTCGTCGCGTCGCCGGGCCCGTCGAAGTCGTTGCGGCGTGCGAGCAGGAGGACGACGAGGACCGCCGAGACGAGCGTCCCGTGGCTGAAGCCGTGCAGGACGTGGAGCAGCATCGAGAGCCCGGCGAGGGAGAGCGCGACCTGCCAGGCACGCCTGCGGCGCCGTGCGAGCCCCCGGGCCGCGACGAGCAGCGCGACGGCGACGAGCGTGCAGGCGGCGTGCGCGAGCGGCCCGACGGCGTCGGGCGTCATCGATCTCAGCAGGCCGGTGTCCTCGCCGGGAAGCATCGCGTGGAACAGGTCGAGCGCCGCGCCCGCGGCGACGACGGTGGCGACAATCGCGTGCGAGCGGCGCAGCCGCGTTCGCGGAGCGGCGACGACCGCGACCGCGATCGCGACCAGCGCGGCGGAGAGATAGACCGGTGCGAGCGTGTCCGCCGTGTCGAGGGCGTCGCGCATCGACACCTGACGGACGACCGCGATCGAGACGCCGCTCTGCAGGTAGGAGAAGACGCCGACGGTGACGCCGAGGACGAGCGCCGCGGCGAGACGGTCGGCGCGTGTCCAGCGGGCGACACCGCCGAGCAGCGCGCCGGCCGCGGCCCAGACGATCAGGTACCAGAGAAGCGGAGAGGACGCGTGGCGCGAGAGCTCGTCGAGCGGGAGCGCCTCGCCGATGCGCGGACCGGGGAGGGGCGGCCGCACGAGATACAGCCAGCCGGTCGCGGTCGCGGCCACGACGAGCGCGAGCGGTGGTCCGATCGCCCTACGCACGGAGCCACTTCGAGAACGCGAGATAGGCACGTGCCGCGTTGCCGCGCCAGATCGCCCAGTTGTGGCCGCCGCGCACGACGTAGAAGGTGTGCGCGACGTGCAGCGCGTCGAGCTGGCGCGCGAAGAGCACGTTCTGCAGACGGAACGCCCAGTCCTCGGTGCCGGTGTAGAACCAGAAATGGACGTGGCGCGCGCGCAGCGTGGGCGCGGCGGCGTAGATCGTCTTCGAGGGGCTGTTGTGCGTCAGCACGGCCTTGCTCCGGCCGAAGATCGCGCGGATCGGGTCGACCTCCTCGTAGCCGCTCCAGCTCTCGACGACCCCGAACTCGCGGGGATGGTGGAGGGCGATGTTGATCGCGCCGTACCCGCCCTCCGAGAGACCGCCGACCGCGCGCGCGGACTGCGCCGGGATCGTCCGGTAGCGGCGGTCGATCGCGTGGACGAGGTCGCGCGCCACGAACGTCTCCCACCCCTCGTGCTTGCCGATCCCGTTCGCCCACTCCTCGTCGGTGAACGACCCGGTCGAGCCGAACGGCATGACGAGGATCGCGGGCTGCGCGTGGTGGAGCGCGACGAGCTCGTCCTCGACGACGCCCATCCGGACGGTGGCGAGGAACGCGCCCGGCCGGCCCGGGACGCCGTGCAGCAGGTAGATCACCGGATAGCGTCGCCCGGGGTGCTGCGCGTACCCGGGCGGCAGGTAGACGTCGACCGGCTGCCGCCGTCCTCCGAGCGCGGCGCTCGCGAGATAGAAACGCGCGGTCGTCCCGTGCACCTTCACGAACGACGCGTCGTGCGGAGGCGCGAACCCGCGGTAGAGCCAGTAGTTGTCGACGTAGCGGTACAGGCCGACGCCGCCCACCACGAGGAAGGCGACGGCCGCGGCCAGGGCGAGCCGCGGCCACGACGGCGCGAGCGCCTGCGTCACACCCTGGTTCTACGCCCGGCGCGCTGAGGGACCGAGGAGACGAGCGTTAAGGGTTCGTTCACCGCGGAGGCGACAGATGATGAAGCGCCAGCTTCAACCAGGTCGTGGCGTGCGCCTTCCAGAGCGAGGTTGCATGCCCGCCCGGGTAGACGGCGAAGAGGTGCGGGATGCGCGCGCGGCTCAGTTGCCGGTCGAACTGGACGTTGTCGTCGCGAAAGCGCGCGTCGCCGTTGCCGACGTAGAGCCCGAGGAAGGTGGGGAGGCGCCGCTCCTGTGCCTTCACGTGCGCGAGCAGGTTGACGGCGCTCGCGTTCGCCTCGCGGCGGATGACGTAGCTCCCGGTCGGGTCGGTCGGCGCGAAGTAGCCGGACCACGACTCGATCGCGGCGAACCGGTCGAGATGGTGCAGGCCGAGGATCGTCGCGCCGTAGCCCCCCGCGGAGAGCCCGACGATCGCGCGGCCGGCGCGGGAGCGGATGGTGCGGAAGTGCGAGTCGACATACCGGGGAACTTCGCCTGCGATGTAGTCCTCCCAGTTCCGGCCGACGCCCCAGTTGAGGTACTCCGGGTCGGTGTCGTTCGCCCGTGCGCCCTGCGGCATCACGAGGATCGCCGGGCCCGCGCTCTCCAGCGCGTCGATCAGCCAGTCGTTCCCCTGGTAGGCGGCGCCGCTCGCGGGCAGGCCGTGCAGGAAGTAGACGACGGGGTACCGCTTGCGGCTCGTCGCGTACCCGGGCGGCAGCACGACGCGCGCGTGCACCGGCCCGTCGAGGGCGACGGAGCGGAACTTCTCGTCGAGGTCCCGCGACTGGCGAAGAACGGCTGCGCCTGCAGCGGCCGCGAGCGCCAGCACGACCACGGCCAGGAGGCCGGCACGCTTGAGGCTCACGACCGGACACGGTACCCGCGTAACCGCGCCTGAACACGGACGGCGCTACCGTCCGGTGCCGATGCCGCTGCTCGCCGCCCTCGTGTCGGCTGCGCTCCTCCCGGGCTTCGTGCCGTTTGCGGCCGGGCCGCACGGCGGCACCGTGCTCGAGGGGACGTTTCCGCAGAGCTTCCGTGCGGGCTACGTCTACCTGCCGCCGGGGTACTCACGCTCCGAGCGCTACCCGGTCGTCTACCTCCTGCACGGCATGCCGGGGTCGCCGAGCGAGTACCTCGCCGGTACCGATCTGGTCGACTTCGCCGACGATGCGATCTCGTCGGGCCGGGTGCGGCCGTTCGTCGCGGTCATGCCCGCGGCGGGCACGCGGGCGAAGTACAACGGCGAGTGGGCAGGGCAGTGGGAGCGCGAGCTCGTCGAGGGCGTCCTCCCGTTCGTCGATGCGCACGTCTCGACGATCGCGGCGCCGGACGGGCGCGTCCTCGCGGGGCTCTCCGCGGGCGGCTTCGGCGCCGTCTACATCGCGCTCCGTCACCCTCGGCTCTTCGGAACGGTCGAGTCGTGGAGCGGCTACTTCCATCCCCTGCGCGACGGGCCGTTCAGGCACGACACGAAGGCCGCGCTCGCCGGGAACGACCCGCGCGCGATCGCGCAGCGAGAGCGCGGCGCGGTCGACCACGAGCGCTTCTTCCTGGCCAGCGGGCCGTTCCACTCGCACTGGTTTCGCCCGGCGGAGACGTGGGCGTTCGCCCGGACGCTGCGCGGCCTCGGCGTGCACGTGCGGACGTACTACTACGGCGTGAAGCGCGGTGAGTGGAAAGCCCAGCTCGCAGCCGGCCTCATCTGGGCGCTACACGGGCAGTGAGGCGCCGCCCTCGTGCAGCACGACGAGGCCGTCACGGGCGAGCGACACGAGTGCGTCGCCGTCGGCGGGTTGCTCGCCCGCTGCGACCGCGCGCAGCGCCGCGGCGCGCCGCTGCCGGAACGAGCCCTCGAACCGCGACTGCTTGCGAAGCGGCTCGTAGCGTCGTCCGCGTGAAGGGCACTCGCGCGAGAGCGGGCACTCCCCGCAGCGCGGGATGCGGGCGAGGCAGATGGTCGCGCCGAGGTCGAAGAGCGCCTGCGCGCACGACGCGTCGAACGTCTCCCTGGTCCGTTCCTGCACGCGCGCGACGTTCACGTCGACGGGCAGCACGTCGCGCCCGAACGCGAAGTTCCCCACCGCCGCCGCCGTGTACGGCCCGACGCCGGGCAGCCCGGTCAGATCGCGGGGCCACCCGTGCTCGGCAACGTGCCGCGCGGCCCGGTGGAGGTTGAGCGCGCGCCGGTTGTAGCCAAGCCCTTGCCACGCGACGATCACCTCGGCCGCGGGCGCTGCGGCCAGCGACTCGACGGTCGGCCAGCGTTCGAGCCACGCGTGCCAGCGCGGGATCACCCGCTCGACCTGGGTCTGTTGCAGCATTACTTCCGAGACCAGGATGGCGTACGGGTCGCGGGTACGGCGCCAGGGCAGGTCACGGCCGCTCCGGCTGTACCAGGCGAGCAGCCGCCCCCTCACCGCCGGGCCTCCGTGCGGGCGTGAACGGAGCGGACGGCGTCCTCCAACGTCGTGTGCGTCGACCCCGCGACGTATGCCGTCCAGGGGTGGACCGGCGTGCCGCCGGTGTAGACGACGACGGGGATGCCCCGCGAGTAGGCGTACCAGCACTCCATCGCCGTGCCCTCGTCGGGTGCCGTGAAGGACGCGAGCACGGCTGCGCACGAGTCGATGTCCGCCAGGTCACCCTCGACGATCTCCGCCTCGTGCCCCTGCGTCGCGCCGCGGAAGTCGCGGCGC
>DASUAX010000069.1:0-4812 GCA_035763525.1 Gaiellaceae bacterium | reverse complement strand
GACTTGCCGACGCCGGGCTCACCGCCGACCAGCACGAGCGACGCCGGAACGAGGCCGCCGCCGAGCACGCGGTCGAGCTCCGGAACGCCGGTCGGGATCCGCTCGGCCTCCTCGGCGACCACGTCCACGAGCCGGAGCGGCGCCCGGGCCGCACCTCGTTTCGCGCCACGGGGAACGGGCGCCTCGGCGATCATCGTCCCGAACTCGCCGCAGCCGGGGCAGCGCCCCAACCAGCGGCCGGACGAGGTGCCGCACTCGCTGCAGACGTGCTGGACGGCCGCCGGTTTCGCCATGGAGAGGGAACGGTACGCGGCGGCGAGGACGGAACCGTCACGATTTCGCGATGAGATACAGACGACTCGGTGACAGCGACCTGGAGGTCTCGGAGATCTCCCTCGGCTCCTGGCTGACCTACGGCGGCGGCGTCGCCGACGCCGCCGCGCGCGCGTGCGTCGACGCAGCGTTCGAGGCGGGCATCAACTTCATCGACACGGCGAACGTCTACGCGCTCGGTCGGGCGGAGGAGTTCCTCGGCGATGCGCTGCGGGCCCGGCCGCGCGACTCGTACGTGCTCGCGACGAAGCTCTACTGGCCGATGGACGACACCGGCGAGAACGAGGGCCTCTCGCGAGCGCAGGTGCACAAGCAGCTCGAGGGATCCCTGCGCCGGCTGCGCACGGACCACGTCGACCTGTACCAGTGTCACCGGTACGACCTCGAGACACCGCTCGAGGAGACGATGGAGGCGCTGAACGACGTCGTGCGGGCGGGCAAGGCGCGCCACATCGGCTTCAGCGAGTGGACGGCGCCGCAGATCCAGGCGTCGCTCGACCTCTCGCGCGAGCACGGCTGGGAGAGGTTCGTCTCGTCGCAGCCGCAGTACTCGCTGGTCTGGCGCGAGCCGGAGCGCGAGGTGATTCCGCTCTGCCGCGAGAACGGCATCTCGCAGATCGTCTGGTCGCCGCTCGGGCAGGGAGCGCTGACCGGCAAGTACCGTCCCGGGGCGCCGCCGCCGGAGGGCTCGCGCGCGACGAGCGAACGAACGGCGCGCACGATGGGCCGCCTGCTGCAGGACGACGTCCTCGAGCTCGTGCAGCAGCTCGTGCCGATCGCCGGACGGCTCGCCATCACGATGCCGCAACTCGCGCTCGCGTGGGTCCTGCGCGAGCCGAACGTGGCCTCCGCCATCGTCGGCGCATCGCGGCCCGAGCAGGTGCGGGACAACGCGGCGGCTTCCGGGATCGCGCTCGACGCGGAGACGCTCGCCGAGATCGAGCGGATCCTGGCCGGGTGATGCCAGTAGAGTCGCCGCGATGGCGCGACGCAAGCTCCGTTCGCAGTCCCAGGTCGTCGAACGGTGCCGCGCACTGCAGGGCGAGGTCCGCGCCGCACTCGACCGGCTGCCGAGCGACGACCCCGAGGTCGTCGACGGCGTGTGGCGAGGCGAGGCGCTCGGAACGCTCCTCTGGGCCCTCCGGCTCGTCGAGCTGCCGCCGTACGACAGAGCGTTCGACCCGCACGAGGTCGCCAGCACGGACCTCGTGGGGGCGGGCCTTCGCGACGAGGAGGAGATCTCGCTCGAGCTCGAGTCCGCGCGCCTCTGGCACTGGCGCGCGCGCACGACGACGCTGCAGGCGCGCGGCGAGGTCGCGCCGCCGCCGCGATACGCGTCCTTCGACCAGCTCGTCGCGGCCACCGCGATGCGCGGCTACGAGCAGGGCCTCCTGCCCGCCCCGATGCGCGGCGACTTCCGTGCCTACGGAAAGGTCTATCGCCACCTGTCGCCGGAGCAGCACGCCGAGGCGCAGTCGATCGCCGTCGAGCGGCACCACGCGCTCAACTGGCTCGTCGGCGAGGGAGCGAGCTGGGACGACGTCCCCCTCGACACGTGATATCGCCCTCTCTATCATGCGCGCGGATGAGCGAAGGCCTCGCCCCCTTGCCGATCCTGCGGGAGGACGTATGGCAGCTCCGGTAGACGAGCGTCTGGAGCGGTACGCGGAGCTCGCCGTTCGCGTGGGCGCCAACGTGCAGGAAGGCCAGATCGTCTTCCTGAGCCTCATCGTCGAGCATGCGCCGCTGGCGCGAGCCATGACGCGCGCGGCCTATCGCGCCGGCGCGCGCTTCGTCGACGTGCGCTACCTCGACAACCACATCCGGAAGGCGATGATCGAGCTCGGGCCCGACGAGGCGCTCACGCACACGCCCGAGTGGGTGAAGACGTACGGCCGTGCGATCGAGGGCCAGGCTCTCTTCGGGACGAGCGGCGATCCCGAGCCGGAGCTGATGGCCGACCTCGACGGCGAGCGTGTGGGACGCGCGCGGCAGGTCGCATTCGCGGAGATCATCCGCGAGCAGATGGTCGACCGCTCCGTCAACTGGACCGGTGTCGCCTATCCGAACGAAGGCTGGGCGGAGAAGGTGTTCGGCGAGCCGGATCTCGAGCGCCTGTGGGAGCAGGTTGCTTTCTGCACCCGCCTCGACGAGCCTGACGCGGTCCAGGCGTGGCGGGACCACATGGCGCGCCTCGAGCGCCGCGCGGCCGCCCTGACCGAGCTCGCCTTCGACGCGATCCACTACTCCGGCCCCGGCACGGACCTGACGGTCGGGCTGCTGCCGAACGCGCGCTGGATGTCGGCGCTCTTCCGCACGAGGGACGGCGTCGAGTACGTCCCCAACATGCCGACGGAGGAGATCTTCACGACACCCGACTGCCGCCGGGCGGAGGGGACGGTCCGCTCGAGCAGGCCGCTCGCGCTCGCGGGCGACGTCGTCGAGGGGCTGCAGCTCACCGTGCGCGACGGCAAGATCGTGGACGTCCAGGCGGACAGGGGCGCCGCCGTCGTGCGCGGCCAGCTCGAGATCGACGACCGAGCCGGGTACTTCGGCGAGCTCGCTCTCGTCGACGGCACCTCCCGCGTCGGCCAGACCAACATCACCTTCTACGACACGCTCTACGACGAGAACGCGACCTGTCACATCGCGTACGGCTTCGGCGTCCCGGAGGTCTTCGATGGCGATCCGGGAGAAGGGATGAACGTCTCGGCCGTCCACACCGACTTCATGGTCGGCGGCCCCGAGCTCGCCGTGGACGGCATCACGAAGGACGGCGAGCGGGTGCCGATCCTGCGCGAGGAGACATGGCGGTTACCGGAGGCGTAGGCTCGACGGAGCCTCCCAGGAGCGAAGGTGCCGGCTCTGCCGGCGCCGGAGCGGGACCCGGAGGCGTAGGCTCGACGGAGCCTCCTAGGAGCGAAGGTGCCGGCGCCGGAGCGGGAGCCCCGCTGGACGAGCGGCTCGAGCGGTATGCGGAGCTCGTCGTCCGCATCGGCGCGAACGTGCAGCCGGGGCAGTGGGTCGACCTGATCGCGGCGGTCGAGCACGCGACCGTCGCGCGCGCCGTCGCCCGGGCCGCGTACCGCGCCGGCGCGAGCTACGTCGACGTCCGCTACACCGACCAGCACGTGCGCCGCGCGCTGATCGAGCACGCGTCCGACGACGTGCTCTCGTGGACGCCGCCCTGGCTGCTCGAGCGCGAACGCGCCATCGGCGACGACCGGGCGGCGGTGGTCGCCCTGATGGGCGACGCGGAGCCGGATCTGCTCGCGGACCTGCCGGGGGAGCGCGTCGGCAGGGCGCGCATGGTCGCGCTCGCCGAGGAGGCGAACCGCCAGGTGAACGAGCGGCTCTCGAACTGGGTCGTGATCGGCGTCCCGAACGAGGGCTGGGCGGCGCAGATGTTCGGCGAGCCCGACGTCGAGCGGCTGTGGCAGCTGGTCGAGTTCTGCGTGCGCCTGAACGAGGACGACCCGGTTGCGGCCTGGCAGGAGCACGTCGCGCGCCTCTCGCGGCGGGCGCAGCTGCTGAACGACATGCGCGTCGACCACCTCCGCTACCGCGGGCCCGGCACCGACCTCACCGTGGGCCTGCTCCCGGAGTCGCGCTGGCAGGGCTGCGAGTCCGAGACCGCCGAGGGGATCCGCTACGTCGCGAACATGCCGACGGAGGAGGTGTTCACGACGCCCGACGCGCGTCGCACGGAGGGCGTCGTCCGCTCGACGCAGCCGCTCGCGCTGAACGGCCAGATCGTGCGCGGCCTCGAGGTCCGCTTCGAGGGCGGGCGGATGGTGGACGTGCGCGCGGAGGAGGGCGCGGAGGTCGTCAAGGGGCAACTCGCCCTGGAGGACGCCGCCGCCTACCTCGGCGAGGTGGCGCTCGTCGACGGCACCTCGCGCATCGGCCAGACGGGGCAAGTCTTCTTCGAGACGCTCTACGACGAGAACGCGTCCTGCCACGTCGCCTACGGCGGCGCCTATGCCGAGGCGGTCGAGGGCGGCGTCATCGACGGCGTCAACGTCTCCTCGGTGCACACCGATTTCATGATCGGCGGTCCCGAGGTGGAGGTGGATGCCGTGCTTCGCGACGGCACGGTGATCCCGCTCCTACGGAAGGACGTCTGGCAGCTGCGCGACTGACGCTCGACGCGTCAGCCGCGCAAGGTGTCAGACACCTCTAGGTGTCTGACACCTCCGCCGGGGGTGCGTCCGGCGCGGCCCCCACGCCGATCACCTCGGGCGGTGTCGGCGGGACGACGGTGATGTCCACTTCCTCGTCGTTGAGGCGCGCGACGAGGATCGTCGAGCCGGGCTCGAGCTGGCGGCCGAGGACGAAGTCCGCGAGCGGGTCCTCGATGTAGCGCTGGATCGCGCGGCGCAGCGGCCGGGCGCCCATCGCCGGGTCGTAGCCCTTCTCGACGAGCAGGTCCTTCGCCTCGTCGGTCAGCTCGATCGTCACCTCGTGCTCGGCCATCTG
>DASUAX010000068.1:0-20030 GCA_035763525.1 Gaiellaceae bacterium | reverse complement strand
TCGAGGAACGTCTGCTCGCCCCACTGCAGGTCGTCCCAGACGACGACGAGCGGCCTCTCCGCCGCGACGGACTCGAACAGGCGGCGCACGGCGAGCGCGATCTCGTCGGCAGCCGCGACGCCGTCGCCGAGCAGCGAAGCGAGCGGCCCGACCGGCGGCGGCCGGCCGGCGAGCAGCTGCTTGGCGACGCCGACGACCGGCCAGTAGGTGATTCCCTCGCCGTAGGAGAGGCACCGGCCCATGACGACGGTCGCGTCGACCCCGGTCAGGAACTCGCCTGCGAGTCGCGACTTGCCGACACCCGCGGTCCCGAGGATCGTGAAGAGCGCGCACGCCCGCTCGGAGGCGACGCGGTCCCACGCTCCTGCGAGCAGCGCGCTCTCGCGGCGGCGGCCGATGAACGGAGCGTCGAGTCGCCGCGCGACCGCCGTCTCCCCCGTGACGGCCACGAGCCGGTGCACCGTCAGCGGCTCGGCCTTCCCCTTCGCCTCGAGCGGCGGCAGCAGCTCGGCGTCGACCGCGTCGCGGACGAGTGCGAACGTCGTGTCGCCGAGCAGCACCTCGCCGGGCGCGGCCGCCTGCTCGAGCCGCGCTGC
Source organism: Gaiellaceae bacterium (assembly GCA_035763525.1). Taxonomy (GTDB): domain Bacteria; phylum Actinomycetota; class Thermoleophilia; order Gaiellales; family Gaiellaceae; genus PALSA-600. The sequence goes on along the minus strand of DASUAX010000068.1, from coordinate 19,434 downwards.
GACGTTGACCGCGTCGCCGGTGACGAGCGAGTCGCCGCTTCCCGTCACGACCTCGCCGGTGTTGACACCGATCCGCACGGGGATCTCGACCGCGGCCCGCAGCTCCTCCGCCGCCCGCACGGCGCGCAGGGCGTCGTCCTCCCGGATCGTCGGAACGCCGAACACGGCCATCACCGCGTCGCCGATGAACTTCTCGACCGTGCCGCCGTGGCGCTCGACCGCTGCGCGGGCGATGTCGAAGTAGCGAGCCATCACCGCGCGCACCGCCTCGGGGTCACGCGACTCGGCGAACGCCGTCGAGCCCGACACGTCGCAGAAGAGCACGGTGACGACCTTCCGCTGCTGGCGCGGCGGCGCGAGCAGGAGCGCGGCGCCGCAGGAGTCGCAGAAGCGCGCCTCTTCCCGGTTGTCCGCCCCGCAGCTCGGGCAGGTCACGCGGGCGACGCTACTACAGGTGCTGGCGCGCGGCCGTCCGGGCGCTCTCGTAGCCGGCACGTGCCGCCCGGACGCCGTCCGACTCCGCCACCTCGGCGACCGGGACGTCCCACCAGCTCTCGTAGCTCGGCACGCCCTCGTGACGATCGGCCGGGACGACGATCACGGTCGTCCGCGTCTCCGCCTGCGCCGCCCGCAGCGCGTCGCGCAACTCGTCGACGCTCTCGGCACGGATGACGCGCGCGCCGAGCGACTCGACGTTCGCCGCCAGGTCGACCGGCAGGTAGGCCTCGGAGTCGGCGGAGTCGGTGCCGAGCGAGCCGTCACGGCGGTAGCGATAGAGCGTGCCGAAGCCGTCCGTGCCGAGCGAGCGCGAGAGCGCCCCGATCGACGCGAAGCCGCGGTTGTCGACGAGCACGATCACGAGCTTCAACCCTTCCTGCACCGAGGTCACGATCTCCGAAGGCAGCATCAGGTAGGAGCCGTCGCCGATGAGTACGTACACCTCCCGCTCGGGCGCAGCGAGCTTCACCCCGAGCCCGCCCGGGACCTCGTACCCCATGCACGAGTAGCCGTACTCGACGTGGTAGCCCTTCGGGTCGCGCGTCCGCCAGAGCTTGTGCAGGTCGCCGGGCATCGAGCCGGCCGCGCAGACGACGACGTCCTGCGGGCGCGACGCCTCGTTGACGGCGCCGATGATCTCGCTCTGGGCGGGCAGCGGCTCGTGGCCGAGGGCGTAGAGACGGCTCACCTCCTCGTCCCATGCGCTCGAGAGATCCGACGCCTCGGAGCGGTAGGCGGCGTCCACCTCGTGGCCCGCGAGCAGCTCCCCGAGCCGCTCGAGCGTCGCGCGCGCGTCGCCGACCAGTGCGAGCCCCGCGTGCTTGACCGCGTCGACCTCGGCGACGTTGACGTTGACGAATCGGACGCCGGGATCGCGAAAGGCGGTCTTCGAGGCCGTCGTGAAGTCCGACCAGCGCGTGCCGACGCCGAGCACGACGTCGGCGGCGGCCGCCACGCGGTTCGCAGCGAACGTCCCGGTCGCGCCGACGGCGCCGAGGCTCGCCGGGTGGTCGTACGGGAGCGAGCCCTTGCCCGCCTGCGTCTCGCAGACGGGGATGCCCGTCTCGTCGACGAGCGCTCGCAGGGCCCCGGTCGCCTCCGAGTAGATCGTGCCGCCGCCGGCGACGATCAGCGGCCGGCGCGCCGCACGGAGCAGGTCGACCGCGCGGGCGAGTGCGTCCGCGTCGGGGAGCGGCCGGCCGACGTGCCACACACGCTCGGCCAGGAACTCGTCGGGCACGTCGAACGCCTCGGCCTGCACGTCCTGGGGGAAGGCCAGGGTGACGGCGCCGGTGTCGGCCTGGCTCGTCAGGACGCGCATGGCGGCGAGCGCCGCCGGGACGACCTGCTCCGGCCGCTCGATCCGGTCGAAGTAGCGCGAGACGGGGACGAAGCAGTCGTTCACGGAGACGTCGCCGCGGCCCGCCGCCTCGAGTTGCTGCAGGACGGGATCGGGCCGGCGCGAGGCGAACACGTCGCCCGGCACGAGCAGCACGGGCAGCCGGTTGATCGTCGCGAGCGCGGCGCCGGTGACCATGTTCGTCGCGCCCGGGCCGATCGAGCTCGTACAGACGAGGGCGCCGAGGCGGTTCAGCTGCCGGGCGTAGCCGACGGCGGCGTGCACCATCGCCTGCTCGTTCCGCGCCTGGTAGTAGGTGAGCAGGTCGGGGCGCTCGTACAGCGCCTGGCCGAGGCCGGCGACGTTGCCGTGCCCGAAGATCCCGAAGCAGCCGCCGAAGAACGAGCGGCGGACACCGTCGCGCTCGACGAGCTGTGCGGCCAGGAAGCGCAGGAGCGCCTGGGCGGCGGTCAGCCTCACGGATCGTGACTCTAGATGGTTGACTTGACCCTGATGGTTGGAGCGTTCCGGCGATGAGTGCGCTGCGCGTCCGGAGCGCCTCGCCGGGTGCGGACGGGCTCGTCGTCTCCGTCACGCCCGAGAGCGCGGGCTGGACGTACGTCGGCTTCGCCGTTCATCGCCTGTCCGGGCGGCTCGAGCTGCTCGAGGAGGAACGGGAGACGTGCGTCGTCCTGCTCGCGGGCTCCTGCTCGCTGCTGGGCCTCGGCGAGGCGTCGCGCGCGAGCGTGTTCGACGGGCCGCCGACGGCGCTCTACGTGCCGCCTGGAACGTCGTGGTGGGCAGAGGGCGAGGGCGACCTCGCGGTCTGCACGGCGCCGGCCCGCGGCGGTCTCGAGCCGCGGTTGCTCGACGCGCCGGAGCTCGTCACCCGCGGCTCGGGGACGGAGGAGCGTTACATCGCGAACATCCTGATGGAGAGCGAGCCGGCCGAGTCCCTGCTCGTCACCGAGGTGATCACGCCGGCCGGTCACTGGTCGAGCTTCCCACCGCACAAGCACGACCGCGACGACCCGCCGCACGAGCGCGCGCTCGAGGAGACGTACTACCACCGCCTGCGCGGCGGTCGCGGCTTCGCGTTCCAGCGCGTCTACACGGACGACGGCGGGCTCGACGAGGCGATCGCCGCCGAGGACGGCGACGTCGTGCTCGTGCCGCGCGGCTACCACCCCGTCGCCGGCGACCCGCGGGGCGACCTCTACTACCTGAACGTGATGGCCGGGCCGGTGCGGGAGTGGCGGGTGTCGGTCGCTCCCGGCTTTGACTGAGCCGACGGCGTTCCCGGACCTGAACGGCGTGCTCGCCGAGCTCGTCGCCGGTGTACAGCGGGCGCTCCCCCGGAACCTGCGCGGCGTGTACCTCCTCGGCTCCTTCGCCCTCGGCGATGCCGACGAGCACAGCGACGTCGACTTCCTCGTCGCGACGGAGCGGGAGCTCTCCGCCGGCGAGCAGGAAGAGCTCCAGTCGCTCCACGGCCGCCTCTTCGAGCTGCCGGTCGCCTGGGCCCGGCATCTCGAGGGCTCGTACGCACCGGCGGATGCCCTGCGCCGCGTCGATCCGGACCGCCGGCCGTTCTTCTTCCTCGACAACGGCGCGCGCGAGCTCGTCTGGCACGCCCACTGCAACACGGCGCTGACGCGCTGGACGCTGCGGGAGCACGGCGTCGCCCTCGCGGGCGCACCCGCCGCGACGGTGGTCGAGCCCGTCGATCCCGACGAGCTGCGCACCGAGGCGCGGCGCAAGCTGCAGGAGACGGCCGACTGGGCGCGCGACGCGCGCGGCGGGCTGACGCGCTGGGAGCAGCCCTACATGGTGCTCTCGTGCTGCCGTATGCGCTACACGCTCGCGCACGGCCGGCTCGCGTCGAAGCGAGCAGCGGCGACATGGGCCCTGCACGCGCTCGACGAGCGGTGGCACCCGCTGATCCGCGCGGCGCTGGAGGATCGCGCAGACCCCTGGCAGCGCGTGCACCGGGCGGCCCCGGCAGCTGCGGTCGCAGAGACGACCGCGTTCGCGACGGCTCAGGCCTGAAGGCCGAGCCTTACGAGCTGCTCCGGCGGCGCCCCCTCGCTCTCGACGAGCGCGCGCAGCAGGTCGAGCATGCGCTCCCGCTGCGTGGGCTCGGCGTCCCACAGGTTTCGCTCCTGCGCCGGGTCGGTCGGCCGGTGGAAGAGGAAGTCCTCGTGTGAGAGCGGCCGCACCTCGGCGGGGATCCGCCACTGGGGCAGCGGCACGCCGGGGACGAACAGGCCGTGCTCGACCGGCGTCCCGATCCCCTTGATGTCCTGCGACTCGACGAGCAGCGACGAGTACGCGTAGAGCGGCCCGCGGCCCGGCGGCGACTTGAAGATCGTCCATTCGCCGTCGGTGCAGCAGACGCCCTGGCCGAAGGTGCCGTAGAGGAGGCCGTCGCGCTCGCCCGCCGCACCCGCGAGCAGCGGCACGAGGCTGCGCCCGTGGCGCGGCTCGGCCCCGCCGCCCGCGAGCTCGGCCACCGTCGCGAAGAGGTCGACCGTCGAGGTGAGCGCGTCGATGCCGCGGCCGTCGCCGGGAAAGCCCGGGTGCCAGACGAGCAGCGGGATGCGTGCGTGGCTGTCCCGGTGCGGGTACTGCTTCCCGAAGACGCCGCCGGTGCCGAGGTCGTGGCCGTGGTCGGTCGTGAAGAGCACGGCCGTGTCGTCCCAGAGCGCGCGCTCGTCGAGCACGTCCAGGAGCACCCCCAGCCAGCGGTCGACCATCGCCACCTTCCCGAGGTAGCGGGCGCGGACGAACGCAAGCTCCTCGGGCGACGTCGCGGCCATGAACGCGGCGAGCGCGTCGGGATCCTGGTACGGCGGCCAGAGCGTGAAGCGGTCGTCGTCGGCCGGGTCGCCGAAGCGCGAGCGGTACGGCTCCGGGACGTGGAACGGCTCGTGCACGTCGAACGACTCGACCTGGAGGAAGAACGGTGCGCGCAAGCTCGCGAGCCGCGCCGCCGCCGCACGGAACGTGCGGGCGGGGAAGAAGTCCTCCTCCGTCTCGAAGTCGCGCACGTTCGCGTAGTAGCGGCGGCCCGCTCCGGGCCGCCAGCGCTCGATCCGCTCGACCCACGCCGGCAGCCGCTCATCGGCGGGCACCGGGCCGCGCCAGTTGTCCCACTCGTGCCCGCGCACGAGCTCGGTCTGCTGGAACGACTGCACGTAGCCGTTCGCCGACTCCTCCCAGTAGTGGTAGTGGTCGGTCACGATCGCCGTGCGGAGGCCGGCGCGCTGCACGAGGCGGGGCAGCCGCGCGTCGGCCGGCTCGAGCGGCCCCCACGGCCGCCAGAGGAACTCCTTGAACCCGGCGTACAGCTCGCGCCGCGCCGGCATGCAGGGAAGGCTGCCGACGAAGTGGTTGTCGAACCGGAATGCGCGACGCGCGAGGCGGTCGAGGTTCGGGAGGGGCACCTCGGCCGTGCCGTAGGCGGGGACGTCGGCGCGGTTGAGGCTGTCGACGAGGACGAGGAGGACGTTCATTCACTCGTTCACTCGAGCGGCCGCGCAGCCGCAGGAGCGGCGGACGACCAGCTCGACCGGGAGCCGCAGCTCGGCCGGGCCGTCGTTGCCACCGGTGACGAGGCTCTGGAGCAGGAGCCCGGCTGCGCGGCGCCCGAGCTCGTGGTCGCTTCGCCGCAGGGCGGTCAGCGGCGGGTCGAAGAGGGCGCCGAAGAGCGGATCGTCGAACGTGGCGAGCGCGAGGTCGTCCGGCACGCGCCGCCCCGCCGCACGGCAGGCGCCGATCGCGCCGAGCGCCAGCGTGTCGCCGGAGGCGACGACGGCCGTCGGCGGCTCCGCGAGCGCGAGCAGGCGCGTCATCGCGGCGCCGGCGCTGTCGGCCGACCAGGTCGAGTCGGCGATCTCGACGTACGCGGTGCGGGCGTCGAGCCCGAAGCGCTCCGCCGCCAGCCGGAAGCCCGTGAGCCGCTCGGCGCCCGAGGTGAAGGTGGGCGGGCCGCCGATGTACCCGATCCGCTCGTGCCCGTGCCCCGCCAGATGGCCCACGAGCAGGTCCATCCCCTCCGCGTTCGCGAGGGCGACGCGTGCGGTGCCCCGTCCCGGCGCGAGGCTGTCGAAGTAGACGGTCGGGATGTGAGGCTCGGGCGCGTCCGGCCGCGACGTGGCGAGCAGGATGCCGCTCACGCGGTGCCCCTCCAGCGTGCGGAGCGCGACCTCCTCGTGCCCCGCCTCGCGCTCCGTGTTGAGGACGAGCGCCTGGTAGCCGGCCGCCTCGAGCACCTCCTGCGCGCCCTTCACGAACCGGCTGTAGAACGTGATCGCGATGTCGGGCACGACGATGCCGACGAAGGGCGCCGAGCGGGCCCGGAGCGACTGCGCGACGCGGTTCGGCTGGTAGCCGAGGCCGAGCGCGGCGGCGCGGACCCGCAGCCTCGTCGCCTCGCTGATGCGTGGGCTCTCCTTGAGCGCGCGCGAGGCGGTCGACGGTGCGACCTGGGCGAGCCGCGCGACGTCGACGAGCGTCGGGCGCCGCGGGAGAAGCGCTTCGTCGCTCACGTCACCGCCGCCCCGGTCACGAGCGGGAGCAGGGCGTCGACGACGCCGGGAGCGCTGCAGACGAGCGGCTCGCCCTCGCGGGGCGGGCCCGAAGGCCCGCCCACCACCGCGCCGGCCTCGGCGGCGATCAGCGCGCCGGCGAGGCAGTCGCCGGGGTTGAAGCGCCCGATGACGGTCGCGACGCAGCGGCCGGCGGCGACGGAGGCGACCGAGAACGCGTTCGAGCCCATGATCCGGGTCACGCAGCCGGCGTCCGCGAGCGCGGCCATCAACTCGGCCATGCCGTCCCACAGCGTCTGGCCGCTCAGCTCGGTCAGGACGATGCCGCCCATCAGCGTCGTCGCCTGCGAGCAGCGCACCGGGCGCCCGTTCCGGAGCGCCCCGCGGCCGCGCACGGCCGAGAGCACCTCGCGCCGGTACGGGTCCGCGACCGCGCCTGCGGCGGGGCCCGTCTCGTCCGAGACGCAGAGGCTGAACGACGAGACCGGCAGGCCGTGGACGAAGTTGGTCGTGCCGTCGACGGGGTCGATCAGCCAGGCTGCGTCGGACCCCTCGTCGCCCGAGGCGCCGAACTCCTCGCCGACGATGCGGTGGCCCGGGAAGCGCGAGGCGATCGCGTCGCGCACGAGGCGCTCGACCGCGAGGTCGGTCTCGGTCACCCAGTCGGCGGGCGTCGTCTTCGTCGCAACCTGGTCCGGCCGGGGGCGCTCGCCGAGGATGCGCTCGATCGCCCGCTGCGCGAGCTCGTCGATCAGCGCCGCACAGGCGTCCAGGTCTTCCTCGCTCAGCACGGCGCCTCCGCGAGCAGCTTCACCAGCTCGCCGACCCGGTTCGTGACGATCGCGTCGGCGCCGCAGTCGAGCACCCGGCGCATCTCCGCCGGGTCGTCGACCGTCCAGGTCGAGACCTTGTAGCCCGCGTCGTGCGCCGCCTCGACGAGGGGCTCGTCCACGACCTCCCACGGTGGGTTGAAGTACTCGGCGCCCAGCTCGTCGAGTAGCGCGAGCGGGAGCTCGCGCCGCGTCCATGTCAGCGCGATGCTCGCGCCGGGCGCGAGAGTGCGGATGCGCCGGTGGCCCTCGACGTTGCCGCCCGAGAAGAGCACGCGGTCCAGCGCGCCCGCGGCCTCGATCGACGCGAGCGCCGGCTCGACGACGTCCGTGCGCGTGTAATCGACCATCAGCGGCAGGTCGACCGCGTCGAGCACCTCTCCGAGTGTCGGGATACGGTGGCCGCCGCTGCGAAGGGCCTGCACCTCCACGAGCGACGCGCTCGCCACCGCGAGCGGCGAGCCCCAGACGCGGTCGAGCCTCGGGTCGTGCACGACGGCGACGCCGCCGTCCGCCGTGCGCCGCACGTCGAGCTCGATCATGTCGGCGCCGGCCCGGGCCGCCGCGCGGAAGGCGGCGACGGTGTTCTCCGGCACCTCGCTCCAGTCGCCGCGGTGCGCGAGAGCGAGCGGCACTACGCCGGGACCGGGGCGGCCGAGCGATGCAGGACGCCGTCGCGGTAGAGCAGCGCGCGCGAGAACGAGATCGAGACGCGGTCGGCCGCCGGCAGGTCGGAGCCGACGAACGCGCGCACCTCGTGCGGGCCGGCGCGCAGGACGAGCTCCTTGTAATGGCCGCGCGGCACCTCGCGCAGCACCTCCGCGCCGGCGCCGCCGCCGTCGACCGAGACGCGCACGTCCTCGGGGCGAACGCCGACCTCCCACACGCCGTCGCCGGTCGCCGACAGAGCGCCGCAGGGGACGACGACGTCGTCGGCGAGCGCCACGCCGCCCGGCACGACCGTCGCCTCGTAGGTGTTCATCGTGCCGACGAAGCCGGCGACGAACGTTGTCGCGGGCTCCCGGTAGAGGCTGCGCGCGTCCGCGTACTGCTCCACCTTGCCGCCCGACATGACGGCGATGCGATCGGAGATCGAGAGTGCCTCGTCCTGGTCGTGGGTGACGAAGACGGTCGTGATGCCGATGCGCTGCTGGATCTCGCGGATGTCCTCGCGCACGCGCACGCGCAGCTTCGCGTCGAGGTTCGAGAGCGGCTCGTCGAGCAGCAGCACCTTCGGCTCGAGGACGAGCGCGCGCGCGAGCGCGACGCGCTGCTGCTCGCCGCCGGAGATGCGCGCCGGGTAGCTGTGGACGTGGTGCGTCAGCCCCACGAGCTCCAGCACGCGCTCCACACGCTCCTTCACCTCCGCCCGCGGCAGCTTCCGCAGGCGCAGCCCGAACGCGACGTTCTTGAACACCGTCATGTGGGGCCACAGCGCGTAGTTCTGGAAGACCATCGCCGTCGGCCGCTTGTCCGGCGACAGCGTCGTCACGTCCTGGCCGCTGATCAGGACGCGCCCGCGGTCGGGGACGAGGAAGCCGCCGATCATGCGCAGCGTCGTCGTCTTGCCGCAGCCGGACGGCCCGAGCAGGCAGGTGAGCTCGCCCGTGCGCACGTCGAGCTGCAGGTCGTCGACGATCGTGCGGCCGCCGAGGTCCTTCGAGACGTGCTGGAGGTCGAGGCCGGTGTCGGTGGCGCTCATCGCAGCTGGAACCCTTCGGCGAGACGGCCCCCCATCACGTGCTTGCGGGCGAAGGCCATCAGGACGACGGACGGGATCGCGAGCAGGATCGAGAACACCGCCGCGACCTGCTCCGGGTAGTTGAGCACGAGCGTGTACATCTCGGTCGGCATGGTGATGTAGTTCGGCACGCCGACGAGGAACGTCCCCTGGGCCTCGTCGAATGAGGCGAGGAACGAGAGGATCATCGCCACCAGGATCGCGGGCGCCGCGAGCGGGAACGTGACCCGGAAGAAGACGCGCAGCGGGCCGGCGCCGACGTCGCGCGCCGCCTCCTCCAGGCTGCGCGGGATGGCCGAGAACGCGGCCGCGGGGATCCACGTCATGAAGACGACCGTGCCGATCAGCTGCACGATCACGACGCCGAGGAACGTGCCCATCAGGTTGAGCGAGTAGAAGACACCGGCCATCGAGATGTAGAGGCCGATCTTCGGGAACGCGTTCGTCGCGAACAGCGAGATGAGCAGGAAGCGGCGGCCCGGGAACTTGTAACGGGAGAAGGCGTACGCCGCAGGCAGGCAGATCACCGTCGAGGCGGCTGTCACGATCGGTGCGAACTCGAAGCTGAGCCGCATCGAGTGGCGCAGGTTCGGGTCGTTGAACACCTGCCGCCAGCCGTTCAGCGTCCAGTCCTTCGGGAGCATCTGCGGGTACTGCCACAGCCCGGAGAACGCGCGCAGCGCGAGCCAGGCGATCGGCCCGATCATGAACACGAGCAGACAGACGATGAAGACGACGCCCGCGACGCGGTGCGCGGCGCCGCGGACGACGGCCCGCCGCGGCCGAACCGGCGCCGCCGGGAGCTGCGCCTCCGGCAGACCGCCGAGGACGACGCCTTCACTCTCGATCGCGCTCATGTCTGCAACCCCGAGCGCCGACCGCTGCGCACGTTCGCCCACACGTAGACGGCGCCGATGCCGAGCGCGAGCACGAAGACGACGATCGCCAGCACCTCCGCCTGCTGCGGCTGGTTGAACGAGTTGAAGAAGTTGGCCATCGACGGGCCGAGCAGGTTCGGGGCGGTCGGCCCGGTCAGGTACGGGACGGTGAAGCTCCCCAGCACGTAGATCGCGGTGAACGTGGCGACGATCACCGTCGGGATCACGTTCATCGGCAGCAGGATCGAGCGCACGACGCGCGGCATGGTCGCCCCGGAGTCGCGCGCCGCCTCGATCAGGTTGTTCGGCACCCCGTTCAGGCCGGAGCTCATCATCAGGACGCCGAAGGGGATGTTCACCCAGATCTCGCCGAGCGTGACGCACGTGAGCGTGTAGCCGAGCGTCGGGAACCCGTGGAAGCCGAGGTGGTACGCCACCGTCTTGATGAACCCGTCGGAGGCGTAGAAGACGAGGATCGCGTACGACGCGATCACGACCGGGATGAAGAGCGGCACGACCGAGAGCGCGGAGACGGTGCGCGCGAGCCACGAGTCGGTCAGCCGCAGGTAGAGCGCGATCGCCCAGCTGACGGCGACGACGACGAGCGTGACGACGATCGTCACCCATACGGTCGCCCAGAGGTCGCGGTGGATGGTGGGATTCGAGAGGATGTCGCGATAGGCGTCGAACGTGACGCCCTTCTGCACGATGAACTGCCGCTGCCCGAGCGAGGCGACGACCGAGTTCGGGCCGCCCGCGCGACCGAGGGTGTAGGCGATCGCCGCCACCACCGGGAACCCGATGAAGACGGCGATCACCGCCACCGGCGGGAGCACCATGAGGAAGCCTTGCGCCCCCTCACGGAGCCCCCGCCGACGCGCAGAGAAGCGCGGTGCTGCTACGGCACCGTCTGCTGCCACTGCGCCTTGAAGTCGCTCGTCTGCTTCTGCGAGTACGTAGGCCGGAGCGAGTTCGCCGAGACGTCCGCGAACTTGTTCTGGATCGCCTTCGGCATCAGCTTGAGCGGGATCGCCGGGAAGCCGGACATGACGTTGATGATCTGCGTCTGCGCGGCCGGCGACAGGATGTAGTTGACGAACTTGTAGACGTCGACCTTGTTCCTCGCCGTCTTCAGGACGCCGAGGTACGCGGCGCCGCCGGTGAACGACGGGCTCGCGATCTGCGTCAGGTGGATCGACGCCGGGAGCTGCTTCGTCTTCAGCGCCGTCAGCGCCTGGTCCGACCAGACCGGAGCGACCCAGATCTGCCCCTTCGCGAGCAGGTCGAGGACCGCCTGGTTCCCGTTCGGGTAGACGCCCTGGTACACGTACTGGTTGAGGCTGTGCAGCAGGTCGAAGCCCTGCTTCCAGTTGGACTCGAGGTTCGGCACGTAGCCCTGCTGCATCTGCGTCAGGACGTTCTGCGACATGAAGCTGTCGACGACCGTCTCCGCGAACGAGTAGCCGGAGCCGCCCGTGTTCGGCGAGTTGTAGGTGAACTTGCCGGGATGCGCCCTGATCCACTGGAGCAGCGCGCTCAGCGTCTTCGGCGCGGCCGAGACGTTGTTCGAGTCGTACGCGAGGACCACGGACGAGCCGCGGTAGGGGATCGCCGCGCCGTGCACCGGCGTCAGGAGCTTCTTGTCGACGTTCCCGATGTTCGGCGCAGTTGCCTTCTTGACGGGCTGTGTCAGGCCGTCGGTCGCGAGCGTCGTGACGAGACCGGCGTCCACGAGGTCGATCCCCGGCCACTTGCGCTGCTTCACCGCCGCACCGATGCGGGCGAGCGTCGGCGTGTCGTTCACGCCGTGCTCCGAGAAGATCAGCTTCACCTTGATCCCCTTGTTCTTCTTCTCGAAGCCGGGGATCAGGTACTGCTGCCAGAGCGACTGAACGTTGACGTCGCCGCTCGCGTACAGGTTGATCGTGACCGTCTTCGCCTGACGCGCCGTCGCTGCCTGCGACGTCGCGGCGACGGCGGCCAGCACGACCGCCAGTCCGACGACGACGATCGCGCCGAGGTTCTTCCGTTTCACTGCTCCCTCCTTTGCCTCTCTCGACATTTCCGGTACTGGGGGACTGGAGCGCTCACGAGACCGGCTGCGCCGGCTCCCGCCGGGCGGCAGCCGCCTCGCCGCCGAGCTCGACGTCGTGCCGCGCCGCGAGCGCTCGGGCGGCACCCTGGCAGACGAGGACATCTTCGCGGCCCTCGTCGAGACCTGCGCGCGGCGGCTCCCCGTCGCGCACGAGTGCCTCGAACGCGAGCCACTGCCGTTCGAACGCCTCGACGGTCGAGCGCGTGACCGTCGAACGCTCTGCCTCCTCGTCCGCGTCGACCACCGTCAGGACGGTCGGCGCGTGCAGGAGGTACGGCGCCGGGAACGCGAGCTCGACGGTGCCGCGCTCGTCGTGCACGCGCACCTCCTCCCGGTAGGCGGGGTAGTGCTCGAGGTAGTGCCAGCGAATCGAGACGCGTGCGCCGTCCGGCAGGCGGCCGGCGAGCGAGACCGAGCCGTCGATCGCCTCCTCGGGCCACACGTCCGCATCGTCGATCGCGAGCCCGTCGCCGACGAGTGCGCGGATGACGGCGAGCTCGTGGACGACGCTCCCGAGGATGACCTCGGCATAGACCTCGGCGAGCCACGGCGGCGCGTCGCCGAGCGCCCGCTCGAGCGCCGCGGCCTCGTCGGCGACGAGCGCGGCGAGTGCGTCGGCCGTGACGTCGGCCGCGGGCGGAAAGAGCCCGGCGTGCGCGAGCTGCGGGGCCGACGGCGGGTGGAGGACGGTCACCTCGACGGAGCGTGCGGCCGGCCGGCCGGCAAGCACGGCGGTCGCGCGCTCGACGGCAGGGTCGTACAGCTTCATGTAGCCGAGCTGGAGCGCGGGGTCGACCGCCGCCAGCTCGTCCACCTCGCCGACCGAGTACGCGAGCGGCTTCTCGCAGAAGACGGCCAGGCTCGCACCCGCGGCCGCGGCTGCGAGCCGGGCATGGGAGCCCGTCGTCAGGATCGCGACCGCGTCGAGACCCCCGGCAGCGAACAGCTCCCCGGCCGTCGAGAAGCGCCGCTCCGCCGGCACGCCGTACCGTGCCGCGACCGCGTCCCTCGTCGCAGGCGAGACGTCACAGCAGGCGGAGATCCGGAACCGGCCGGGATGCTTTGCGAGGAGCGGGAGGTGGACCGCCTGTGCAACGGCCCCCAGTCCCACGACCCCCATGCGAATCGGTGAGCCCGCCCCCACGCTGGGCGCAACGTTTGCACGGCGGTCGGCCGCGTGTCAACCCACGCCGCTTCCGAACGCACGCACGCAGCGTGCAAACGTTGGCACGGTCTCGGGCGCCGTCAACGGTCCTGCTCGGCGATGAACTGCGCGAAGCGGCCGTCCGGCGTCTCGAGCCAGGCGCCGAACTCGACGGCGAAGCGCTCGACTTCCGGCCGGAGCTCCACGAGCCGGTACTCGAGCCGCCGCTCCTCGTCGCACACGTGACCCGGGTCACCGGCCACGGGCAGGGAGGCGCCGCAGTCGGGGCAGGGCAGGTGGTCGGGGCTCGGGAACGCGAGGGGCATCGGGACCGGAACGACGGTGGGATCCCCCGATACGCGCTCGAGCGCCCGATTCCTCGCGGGAGGGGCGGGCGAGGCCCGCCCCTCCTCGTGAGATCAGGCGGTCTGCGTGGCGGCAGCCGGCACCGCGCCGAGCTGCTGCAGCAGGCCGAGCGTGTCCCAGTTCGTCCACGACTCGGCGATCTTCCCGCCGGCCCAGCGGTCGATCGTGATCCCCGTGACCGTCGCCTCCTTGCCGGTCGGCGCGATCCCGAAGAGGTCGCCCCTGTGCGTCCCGCGCGCCGTCCAGCGAAGCGCGACAAGGTCGTTCTCCGCCACGACCTCCTCGATCCTCATGCTGAGGTCGGGGAACGCGTCGCGGTAGCCTCGCGCGCCCTCCTTCACGCCCTCCGGCCCCTGGGAGGGCTCCGGCAGAGCGGGATCGTGCCCGATCGCGCTCTCGGCGACGAGCTCGTCGGCGAGCTCGTACCGGCCGGCGCCGAACACCTCCTCGATCATCCGCCGCGAGCCCTTCGCGTTCTCGTGCATGCGCTGGCTCCTTTCGCCACCGTCGCGAGACCGTCGCGACCACCACAGGGCGACGCCGCCTGCGACGACCGCCGATGCGGCTGCAGCCGCCCGCGGGAGCGGGCTCGCCTTCCGTTGCCGTCCGATCGCCATCGGCATCCCTCCTCGGCGTTCACGGCGTGCCGCACGCGGTCGCGCGCGGCACACGCGACCCTACTCCTCGTCGAGTGGGCGCGCTACCGCGTCTGCGGGAAGCCCAGGTCGACCTTCGACGTCGCCGGATCCGGCCAGCGCGAGGTGACGACCTTCGAGCGGGTGTAGAAGTCGATCCCCTCCGGCCCGTAGATGTGCCGGTCGCCGAACAGGCTCGCCTTCCACCCGCCGAACGAGTAGTAGGCGACCGGGACGGGGATCGGGACGTTGATCCCGACCATGCCGGCCTGCACGTCGAACTGGAACTGCCGGGCGACGCCCCCGTCACGGGTGAAGAGCGCGGTGCCGTTCCCGTACGGATTGTCGTTCACGAGCCGCACCGCCTCGTCGTAGGTGCCGACGCGCGTCACCCCGAGCACCGGCCCGAAGATCTCGTCGTCGTAGGCCCGCATGCCGGGCTCGAGCCCGTCGATCAGCGACGGGGCGAGGAAGAAGCCCTCGTCGGGGCAGCTGTCGCGCCCGTCGACGAGTACCTCGCCGCCGCCGTCCTCGAGGTACGACGCGACCTTGTCGCGATGCTCCCGCGTGATCAGCGGGCCCATCTCGCTCGAGGCGTCCATGCCGTCGCCGACCTTCACGTTCGGGATGCGCTTCCGGATCGCGTCGATCAGCGGGTCGGCGACATCGCCCACGGCGACGAGGAGCGACACGGCCATGCAGCGCTCGCCCGCGGAGCCGTAGCCCGCCGAGACCGCCGCGTCGGCCGCCATGTCGATGTCGGCGTCCGGCAGAACGATCATGTGGTTCTTCGCCCCGCCGAGCGCCTGACAGCGCTTGCCGCTGGCGGTCGCCTGCTCGTAGACGTACTTCGCGATCGGCGTCGAGCCGACGAAGGAGACGGCGGCGATGCCGGGGTGCTCGAGGATCGCGTCGACCGCCACCTTGTCGCCGTGGATGACGTTGAAGACGCCGTCCGGGACACCGGCTTCCTTCAGTAGCTCGGCGGTGTAGACCGAAGCCGACGGGTCCTTCTCCGACGGCTTGAGCACGAACGTGTTGCCGCATGCGAGCGCGGGCGCCCACATCCACATCGGGACCATCGCCGGGAAGTTGAACGGCGTGATGCCCGCGACGACGCCGAGCGGCTGACGGATCGAGTAGACGTCGACGCCGGTCGACGCCTGCTCCGTCATCCCTCCCTTCAGGAGGTGCGGGATGCCGCAGCAGAACTCGATCACCTCGAGCCCGCGGGTGACCTCCCCCATCGCGTCCGAGAGGACCTTGCCGTGCTCGGAGGTGAGGATCTTCGCGAGCTCCTCGCGCCGTGCGTGCACGAGCTCGCGGACCGCGAACAGGATCTCGGCCCGCTTCGCGAGCGAGAGCGAGCGCCAGGCCGGGAACGCCTCCCTCGCCGCCCGGACGGCCCGGTCGACCTCCTCGGCCGTCGCGAAGTCGACCGCCCCCGCCTGCTTGCCGGTCGCCGGGTTGTAGACCGGGCCGGTCCGCCCCGACTGCCCCGCGTAGGCGGAGCCGGCGATCCAGTGGTTGATGGGCTTGACGGCAGCGGGTGCGTCGACGACGTCGGTCAAAGCATTTCCTCCTCGGCGAGATCCAGAGGAGACTAGCGCCGTGGAAGCGACCCTCGCGGAGCTGGCCGAGGACACCGCGGTGCACCTGCTGCCGCGGCCGGGGTTCGACATGATCGACCGCGGCGACCTCGTCTTCGAGGCGGCGGCGCGCAGGGCGTCGGTGCACCGGATCCGCCTCGGCGACCTCGACGCGGCAGTGGCGTGGACGCGCGGTGAATGCGCCCGGCGGCGGATCGAGCGGCTCGAATGGTGGCTCGGCTGGAACGCGACGCCGACGGGCATCGCCGCGGAGCTCGCTGCGCGCGGGCTCGTCCCCGACGAGACGCCGGTGCTGACGGGCATGACCTGCACGAGCGAGCCGCCGACGGCCGCGGACGTCGAGGTTCGCCGCGTCCACACGCTCGACGAGCAGCTCGCCGTGCTCGAGGTCGACTGGGACGTCTGGGAACTGACACCTGACGAGCGCGCTTCACGGGCGGCACGGGAACGCGAGCGCTTCGACGTGATCGGCGCGGCCGGGACCGTCCACCACTACGGAGCGTGGCTCGACGGCCGGCCCGTCGGCTTCGGGCGCGCGATCGACATGGACTGCGGGGTCGCGCTGATGGGCGGCGCCGTCCTGCCGGCGTTCCGGGGGCGCGGCGTCTACCGGGCGCTCGTCCGCCGCCGCTGGGACCACGCCGTCGGCCGCGGCACGCCCCTCCTCGTCGTCCAGGCCGGAGCGATGTCCGCTCCCGTGCTCGACGGCCTCGGCTTCGTCCGCCACGGGGACCTGCGCCTGTTCGTCGATCCCGGAGTAGCATCGGACCATGGCCACGACTGAGACGAACACCGAGCTCGGTAAGCAGATCGTCCAGGACGCGAAGGACCACGTCCTCTACTCCTGGAGCGTGCAGAACGCGATCAACCCGATCGCGGTGGAGCGCGCGGAGGGGCGCTATTTCTACGACTACGACGGGAAGGCGTACCTCGACTTCGCCTCGCAGCTCGTGAACGTCTCGATCGGCCACTCCCACCCGAAGGTGGTGCAGGCCATCAAGGACCAGGCGGAGAAGCTCGCGACGATCGGGCCGCCGATGGCGACGGAGTCGCGCTCGCGCCTCGGGAAGCTGCTCGCCAAGGTGACGCCCGGCGACCTGACGATGAGCTTCTTCACGAACGGCGGCGCCGAGGCGAACGAGAACGCGATCAAGCTCGCACGCTGGTACACGGGCCGCCACAAGGTGATCGCCCGCTACCGCAGCTATCACGGCGCGACGGGCGGCGCGATCACGCTCACCGGCGACCCGCGCCGCTGGGCGGCCGAGCCCGGCATCCCCGGTGTCGTCCGCATGTTCGACCCCTACACCTACCGTTGCCCCGCCGGTCACCCGGATCCGTGCCCGGTCTGCACCGGCGCCCCGCACCTGGAGGAGATCCTCCAGTACGAGGGGGCGCACACGGTCGCCGCGGTGATCCTCGAGACGGTGACCGGGACGAACGGGATCATCGTCCCGCCGGACGGCTATCTGCAGTCGATCCGGGAGGTCTGCGACCGCCACGGCATCCTGCTCATCTGCGACGAGGTGATGGCCGGCTTCGGCCGCACGGGCAAGTGGTTCGGCGTCGACAACTGGGACGTCGTGCCGGACATCATGACCGTCGCCAAGGGCATCAACTCGGGCTACGTCCCGCTCGGCGCGATGATCGTGCGCGAGCAGATCGCCGACTGGTTGCGCGACCGGTACTTCGCCGGCGGCCTCACCTACAGCGGCCATCCCCTCGCGTGCGCCTCGGCCGTCGCCTCGATCGAGGCGTTCCAGGAGGAGCGCATCGTCGAGAACGCCGCCGCGACGGGTGAGGTGTTCCGGACGGAGCTCGCGCGCCTGCAGGAGAAGCACCCGTCGATCGGCGAGGTGCGCGGCCTCGGCTGCTTCTGGGGGCTCGAGCTCGTGAAGAGCCGCGAGACGCGCGAGCCGCTCGTGCCGTTCAACGGCAGCGGCGACGCCGTGAAGCCGGTCGCGGCCGTGATGAAGCGCGCGCTCGACCGCGGCCTCTACCTGATGACCCACTGGAACATCGTCATGTGCTGTCCGCCGCTGACGATCACGCGCGACGAGCTCGACGAGGCGCTCGACGCGCTCGACGACGCGCTCTCGGCGGCCGACGAGTACTGCGCGTAGCGCAGGTTCGCGGGTGATCGACCAGCGGCTGCGCGAGTTCGCGCAGAACCCGGACCGGTTCACGTCACTGTCGGCCGACGTCGAGCGCTTCGCGGACGAGCGGGTGTGCGTGGTCCAGGGAACGGTGTGGTCCGGTGTCTCGGGTATCCGGGTCGAGCCGGACGAGGTCGAGGCGCTCGTCGCAGAAGTGCGCCGCAGGGTCCCGCCCGAGAAGCTGACGACCTGGTGGCTCGACCCGGACACGCGGCCCGCGGACCTGCACGAGCGCCTGCTCTCGCTGGGCTTCGAGGAGCCTCAGGATCGCGGCGCGCTCCTCCACGCGCTCGTCTGCGTCGAGGAGCCGCCGGCCGGCCCCGCCGACGTCCAGGTGCGGCGTGTCGAGACGTTCGACGACCACCGGGCGGCGGTGGAGGTGATGTGGGAGACGTTCGAGACGCCGGCAGACCGTCGCGAGCAGCAGCGCCCGCACCTCCGCGCCGAGTTCGAGGCTGCGCGCGCGGCCGGCGTCCCGGCGACGTTCCTCGCCCGCGTCGGCGACCGGCCCGCCGGCGTCGGCCGCTCCATCTACTCGGACCGAGGCGTGTTCCTGATCGCCGGCGGCGTGCTGCCCTGGGCGCGCGGCCGCGGGATCTACAAGGCGCTCGTCCGCGCGCGCTGGGACGACGCCGTCGCACGTGGGACGCCGGCGCTCGTCACCGAGGCGATCGTCGATACCTCGTACCCGATCCTGACGCGCGTCGGCTTCGTCGAGGTCTGCGCCATCCGCCGCCTGCAGGACCCGCGCTGAGAGACGCTCATCCGTGCTGGGCACGCAGGTCGTCGCGCCGCCGCAACCTCGCCGCGACCTGCTCGAGTCGGGAGCGAACGGCGCCGGGGACGCGGTCGCTGATGCCGACGAGGCCGACGCTGTCGCTCGACAGGTCGAGCCGGAGGTCGCGGCCGGCGGGGAGGGCACCGTCGAGGAAGAGCTTCACGGCCAGCTCCGGGGCCTGGTCGAGCCGCTTGACGGCCGAGGCGAGGATGTGCGGCCCGAGATACGAGAGGTCGCTGTCGACCCCGATCCCCCACACGCCGCGGATCCCCGCGGCCTGGAGCGCCCCGAAGCCGCAGTAGCCGGCGGCGTCGAAGACCACTCGCGAGCCGGCGTCGATCTGCCTGTTCGCGAGTCGCTCGCAGCGGGACTGGTCGGCGAACGAGCCGCTGTCACCGACGAGCACCCGGATCGCCGGCCGGGCCGCGTGCGCGCCGGCGGTGAAGCCGGCGGTCAGCTGCTCGACGGGCGGGACGTCGACGCCGCCGACGACGGACACGGCACCGCTCGGCGTCATCTCCGCGGCGAGGTAGCCGGCCAGATACCCGACCTCCCGGTTGTCGTACTCGATACCGGTGACGTTCGCCATGCCGTTGAACGGCGCCTCGCCGATCGGGTACTCCCCGAAGAGGAACCGGGTGTCCGGGAACCTGCGGGCAACGCGGGCGACCACGTCGGCGTAGGGCGTCGGACCGACGATCACGAGACCGGACGGCCGCGCAGCCCGCGCGAGCGCCCGCTCGAGGCCGGCACGGCCCGTCGACCCCGCGTAGAGAACACGGACGTCCGCGTGAAGGTCGCGCCGCGCCGCCCG